>CATOKN010000102.1 GCA_951800425.1 uncultured Lachnospiraceae bacterium | reverse complement strand
TGCGACGAAAGAAGACATACAAAAGACGGCGGATTTGATTGCGGCAGTTCTTGCGCAGAGGAATTTTTGCGTTATAGGAAACGAAGAGAAAATTATGGATCACAAAGACATGTTTTATGAAACCAGGCAGCTTTTGTAACAGGAGAAACAGAGTTTATGGAAAATAATTTAAAATCAGGATTTGTAACAATTATTGGAAGGCCAAACGTAGGGAAATCCACATTGATGAATCATTTGATTGGCCAGAAAATCGCAATTACATCAAATAAGCCTCAGACGACGAGAAACCGCATTCAGGCAGTTTATACGGACGCCGAAAGAGGCCAGATTGTGTTTGTGGATACTCCTGGGATTCATCAGGCGAAAAATAAACTGGGAGAATATATGGTCAATGCGGCGGAGGGTACGTTAAAAGACGTAGACGTAATTCTCTGGCTGGTGGAACCCGGAACTTATATCGGAGCGGGGGAGCGTCACATCATTGAACAGCTTGAGAAAGCCAAAATTCCGGTTCTTTTGATTATCAACAAAATTGACACGGTGGAGCAGCTTGGAATTTTGGAATCCATTGACGCGTACCGGAAAGTGTACGAATTTGATGAAATTATTCCGGTTTCCGCATTACGCGAAATCAATCTTTTGGACGTAGTGGATACGATTTTTAAATATCTTCCTTACGGGCCGATGTTTTATGATGAAGATACGGTGACCGATCAGCCCGAACGGCAGATCGTGGCGGAAATTGTCCGTGAAAAGGCGCTTCATGCACTGGAAGAAGAAGTGCCTCACGGAATTGCCGTTACCATTGAACAGATGAAAAAGCGCAAAGGTTCTTCCGGGTCAAAAATTATGAATATTGAAGCGACGATTGTCTGCGAAAAGGATTCTCATAAAGGAATCATCATTGGAAAAGGAGGCTCCATGCTGAAAAAAATCGGCAGCAACGCCCGCTTTGAAATTGAGCGGCTGCTTGAGTGCCAGGTAAATCTGAAATTATGGGTAAAGGTGAAAAAAGACTGGCGGGATTCTGATTTTCTGATGAAAAACTTCGGTTACCGCAAGAGTGAATTATAAAAACCGAAATACCAATTTTTATCTGGTATCTTTCTGAAAAAGAAGGAAAACCTAAGTTATGAAAGAAACATACTTAGGAGATGACGGCTGATGGTACAGGATGCATGGAAGAATTTTGAAGTGAGCGGAAAGGTATTGGATTACCTGGCTTACAGGCACAACGCCGGGGAAGCAGCAAAAAGAGGATGGAAAGAAAGCGCGGCATTTTTGGAAGAAGAAAGGAATGGAAATGGGAGAGAACGCAGTTCTGACAGGGATGGTGTTAAATGCCATGCCGATTGGAGAGTATGACAGGCGGATTACCATTCTGACAAAAGAAAAAGGGAAGATTACAGCCTTTGCAAGAGGAGCGAGACGACCGGTCAGTCAGCTTCTGGCTGCAACAACTCCCTTTTCTTTCGGGGAATTTGAACTGTTTTCCGGGCGCAGTACATATACGCTTGTAAAAGCTGCGATTTCCAACTATTTCCGAGAGCTGTCCCAGGATCCCGTCAAAGCCTGTTACGGTTTTTATTTTCTGGAAATCGCAGATTTTTGCACACAGGAAAACAATGATGAAAAAGAATTTTTAAAACTTTTATACCAGACGCTTCGGGCGCTTTCCTGCAGCGCGTTCGACAGCCGTCTGGTGCGCAGGATTTATGAACTTCGGGTACTTTTGGCAGAAGGAGAGTATCCGAATTTTTATTCCTGTCAGCAATGCGGATCAAAAGAAAACCTGATTTGGTTTTCCCAAAAACGACACGGCATGAGATGCAGTTGCCATGAAAAGGAAGAACGGGATATTTTGCTGGAAGAGTCCGCTTTGTATGCGATACAGTATATACTTTCGTCCGGGCTTGGAAAACTTTATACTTTTGCAGTCTCAGAAGACGTTTTGCTAAGACTGGAGGAGGTTGTGGATTTATGCTTTTCGCGTCAGATTTTTCACAGATTTCGTTCTCTGGAAATCTTAAAAACAATAGAAGAAAAATAGACGGCGCAGCTATGATTTGCCGAAATATGGCAAAGTATAAGCCGTAATAGTTGAAATCCTGTAAAGAACATAGTATAATAGCATGGATTGTAAACAATCAGACATACGGAGGTAAAAGAAGAAATGAAGAAGATAATACTTGCACTTATTATGATTTTTTGCATGGGATTGTTGTCTGCCTGCGCGCAAAAGACAGACGCGGACGTCAGTACGGTTTTTATTGAAAAGAAAGGAAGCGTCGTAAGCCTGGACGTGGAGAATCTGGACCGGGACTATTACAGCGAGGAGGAGCTTGAGTCTTACATAACGGAGCATATAGAAGAGTATACGGGTGAGCATGGAGACACAGTGGAGAAATTATCCTTTGACGTAGAGGGCGAAACGGCGAAACTCAAAATGGAATACGATTCCTGCGAGGATTATGCAGGATTTAACGGCATTGAATTTTATCATGGAACCGTCGTGAAAGCACAGGCGCAGGGGTATGATTTTGATACGGAATTTTACAGCGTAAAAGACGGAGAAAAGCAGAAAGATGCGGCGAAAAAAGACGTTTTGGCAGACGACGACGCCAATGTGGCCATTATTAAGGCAAACATAAACGTAAAGGTGCCGGGCAGTATTTTGTTTGTTTCCTCCAAAGATACCAAGTTAGAGGGAAAAGACACCGTTTCTATCACGGGCAAGGGATCCAATGAAGAAGCGGCGCTTACATATATCATTTATAAATAGCGTCAGAGAGGAGAAATTCAAATGGAAAAGTCAATGGATAAAATTGTCGCATTAGCGAAAGCGAGGGGATTCATCTATCCGGGGTCTGAAATTTATGGCGGGCTTGCCAATACATGGGACTACGGAAATCTCGGCGTGGAACTCAAAAATAATGTAAAAAAAGCCTGGTGGGAGAAATTTGTACAGGAAAATCCTTATAATGTAGGGGTAGACTGCGCGATTTTGATGAATCCGCAGACCTGGGTGGCTTCCGGGCATCTGGGAGGATTTTCAGATCCGCTGATGGACTGTAAGGAATGTCATGAGAGATTCCGCGCAGATCAATTGATTGAAGAGTATGCCAAAGAAAATGAGATTGAGCTGAAAAGCTCTATCGACGGATGGTCGCAGGAGGAGATGAAAGGGTTTATTGACGAACACGCCATTGCCTGTCCGACATGCGGCAAGCATAATTTTACAGATATTCGTCAGTTTAATCTGATGTTTAAGACGTTCCAGGGCGTAACGGAAGACGCCAAAAATACCGTATACTTAAGGCCGGAAACGGCACAGGGAATCTTTGTTAATTTTAAAAACGTACAAAGGACGTCCCGCAAAAAGCTTCCGTTTGGCATTGGACAGATTGGAAAATCTTTCCGCAACGAAATTACGCCGGGCAATTTTACGTTCCGAACCAGAGAATTTGAGCAGATGGAGCTGGAATTTTTCTGCGAGCCGGGAACAGATATGAAATGGTTTGAATACTGGAGAGGCTTCTGCCGCGACTGGCTTTTGGCGCTTGGCATTCGGGAAGATGAAATGCGTTTGCGGGATCATTCTCCGGAGGAACTTTGCTTCTATTCCAAAGGAACGACGGATATTGAATTTTTGTTCCCGTTCGGCTGGGGCGAGCTTTGGGGAATTGCCGACAGGACGGATTATGATTTGACGCAGCATCAAAATACATCCGGACAGGATATGTCTTATTTTGACGATGAAAAGAAAGAAAAGTATATTCCTTATGTGATTGAGCCGTCGCTTGGAGCGGATCGCGTCGTGCTTGCGTTTTTATGCGCTGCGTACGACGAGGAAAATATCGGTACGGAAGAAAAGCCGGACATGAGAACCGTACTCCATTTCCATCCGGCGCTGGCTCCGGTGAAAGTGGGCGTTTTGCCGCTTTCTAAGAAACTGAACGAGGGAGCGGAAAAAGTATTTGCACAGCTTTCCAAAAAATACAACTGTGAATTTGACGACAGGGGAAATATCGGAAAGCGTTACAGAAGGCAGGATGAGATTGGCACGCCGTTCTGCGTTACGTATGATTTTGAATCGGAAGAGGATCAGGCCGTGACTGTGCGCGATCGGGATACGATGGAGCAGCAGAGAATCAAAATCGAAGATTTGGACGCTTATTTTGCGGATAAATTTGCATTTGAAGTTATTGACAAATCTTAACAGCATAGGTATAATAGTTCAGGTATGGTTAGGAGACAAACGTGAAAATAGAGATAACAGACTTACTATCCATAGAAAACAGGACCGAAGAGCGGCAGGTCTGTACGGATCTGACAAGCTTTGTGTCGAAATTAGGCAGTTTCCCTGTCACCAAAAAGGAACCCTTTCTCCTTTCTCTAGAAAATCAGGAGAATAAGCGACTTCTGATAAAGGGAAAGACGGCTGTGGAGCTTTCCGTTCCATGTGACAGGTGTTTGAAAGAAGTTCCGGTGAAAATTCGTATTACGATTGACCGGGAGCTTTCACTCGAAGAACCGGAATCGGAAGAAAGAGAAAAGGCGGATGGATTTTTTACAGGTTCAGAATTAGATGTCGACAGCCTTATCTATCATGAAATTCTGCTCAATCGTCCGATGAAAGTTTTGTGCAGCGAGAACTGCAAAGGTATCTGCAGAAAATGCGGTACAAATTTGAATGATAAGACCTGTTCCTGCGACCAGAGGGAGCCAGATCCCAGAATGGCGGCGATTCAGGACGTCTTTCAACAATATAAGGAGGTGTAACCGATGTCAATTTGTCCCAAGAACAAATCTTCCAAAGGAAGAAGAGATAGAAGGAGAGCAAACTGGAAAATGACTCTTCCCACATTAGTGAAGTGCAGCAAATGCGGCGAATTAATGATTCCTCACAGAGTCTGCAAGAACTGTGGTTCTTACAACAAGAAAGAAATCATTCCGCAGGATTAAGGAATGAAGCAGCAACAAGCCAGGATTCGATATACAGGCAGAGGGTGCATATCCTTTGCCTGTATTTTTTTAGAAATTTTTGTATAGATTGCATAAAAACTCTTGCAGAGATTTTTGTGCATATTAACAAAATATAGTTATTTTTTGAATTAAACATCGACATAATGCTGAATATATGTTAAACTAAACATAGAAAAGAGGGAGCAGAAACAATGCCAAATCCGTTACGCTCAGGCTTGAGCATAACGGATTTCTTTTATAATCAGGGGAGAAGACGGCGTTTGCTTGTCTGCTTTGCGTTGCGGGAGGAAGTATTTTTGTAAAATGGCGAAACAGCCTTGGATTTAAAAGGTATTGGTGAAAGAAAGGAGGTAGCCCATGTTTGAAATAGGAGAATATATCATTTATGGAAATACAGGGGTTTGCAAAGTGGGGGAAGTGACCAAAATGGCGGCGCCGGGGACAGATGGCGATCGGTTGTATTATGCGCTGGAGCCGGTATATGATAAAGGCTGCCGCTTATTTACACCTGTGGACAACCAGAAAGTAAAAATGCGTCCGATATTGACAAAAGAAGAAGCGGATGCGCTGATCAAACAGATTCAGGAGATTGACACGCTGCGTGTAGGAGATGAAAAGAACAGGGAGCAAATTTACAAGGACGCCATCCGTACTTGCAGCTGTGTAGAATGGGTAAGGATGATTAAGACCCTGTATATTCGAAAGGAGACAAGGCTTGCAGCGGGCAAGAAAGTAACCAGCAGCGACGCCAAATATCTCCATCTGGCGGAAGAGAGTCTGTACGGCGAACTTTCCGTTGTGATGGGGATTCCGAAAGAAGAGGTGGAAGCGTATATTTCCAGCCGTGTGAAAGAAAGCGGGGAGAAGAAAAAATAAGTCTTTAGTAATCATGATTTTTATAATGTCCCGATATATCCCATCAGTGGTATATCGGGACAATTTATTTAAAAGTATTGACAAATATGAAAAAATGAATTATCATATAGTTAATTCCCGTGATTAATAGTTCCGGCAGGAAATATAGTCAGGAGGTGATAAAGTGTCTGCGGTAATCAAGGAACTGACAAAGAGCGAGGAACAGATGATGGATATATTCTGGTCCAGTGAAAAGGCGTTGACGAGCGTGGATATTGTGAACATGAAGATAAGGGATACGTGGGTAAACGGACTTGTACATAATATTATACGATCCCTTATCAGAAAAGGGCTTCTGATTGAATGCGGGGCAGAGCGTTATAGCACGCAGTACGCTCGTAGATTAAGTCCAAAAATTACAAGAGAGGAATATGCCGCTAAGCTGCTGGTTTCCAAGTTTCAGGAGAAGACGTCCGTGGCGGAAGTTATTGCCGCCCTGGTAAAAGAAAGGAGGGAAGAGGAGAATCTCATAGAGAAACTGGAGGAAATCATCCAGCGCTTGCGCAAGGAGGATGAATAATATGCAGATTACTTTTTCGTCAATTTTGATGGCAGTTTTCTGGAGTGGGATTTTATCGGGAATGATATATGCGGTCAGGAAAACATGCCGTTATATTAAGAGCTTTGGAATTGGATGCATCGTCCTGGTG
>CATOKN010000101.1 GCA_951800425.1 uncultured Lachnospiraceae bacterium | reverse complement strand
AGCATCCTCTCAAAGCAAGATTTCGGTTTTATCCATGCAAGCAGCTCCATCAAAATTCCCGCGCTTCCCTCCAGAAAATCCAGCTTGTCAATACTCCTCTTTTGAATCTGTCCACGCAGCGCGTACTCCTCTTCATATGGAAAGCCATAATCGCTGTTTGGTGAAAAGCAGGAAATAGCTTTCTTTCGCAAACGCTTTGCCTGTTTTAAATACGCTTCCTCTCCGGACGCGTCGTACATCTTTCGGAAAACGGCAGACGTTCCCGCATATCCGTGACATAAAATCGGCATTTGCAGGCCAAGCGCTTCCACATCCATCTCTGCCACTTCCAGCATCCTCTTTTCAGCCAGCGTTTGAATATACGGCACGCGAACGCACTCCATCGCTTCCGACAAAATATTTGCAACGGTAATACTGCCGTAACACCATCCTTCTCTTCCATAAGGCATCTCCACAGCGTCGCATACATACTGTTCCATAGAAACTTTTCCGCTCCAGAGTTTATTCTGAAATTTTTCACAGATGAACGCATACTCCTTTACTATCTCCAAAACAGCTTCTTTCTGCCCCGAAACAAACCTGTTTTCTTTCCATAAATGGATCAAAACACTCAGAGGCCCCGCGATTCCATGCGAAACGCTAAAGTCAAAATATCCGTTTGGATATGCTCTGTCGTCAAGTCCCCATTCAAACCATCCCGGCACAGACGCATCGTTCTTTTTGACTTTGCGGCACAGCAAAACAAAATATTCCGCAATGCTCCTCAGCGCGTCTTCCGCCATATCCTCATGCGCATGGTCCAAAAGATAATGCCCCACGCCGGAAAGTCCGCTGATTGCGTCGTAATTCAAAAAGCTTTCGCCATCATGACGCTCCATAAGCATCTTCGCCCGAAGCTTTGCCTGTCCGCAGATGATTTCTAATAAAGAACGGCAAAATTTCTGATAACATCCGGAAGCATGCGACAAAGCTTCTGTAAAAACAGCCAGGTTGCACAACCCGTCGTAAAGGCAGATACCGCGCAGACGGTTTTTATAAAATTCGCTCCTGAGATCGGTCAGGAGCCTTTGACATGTCTCTAAAAAGAACTCCTGATTTTGAAGCAGCGGGTAAGCTTCGGAAACAACGCCAAGATACGAAAGCCGTTCTCTGTTATCCAACGCATCCAAACGTACTTTTTTGAGTTTTGACAGATACCAGTCTGCCACCTCTGCAATTTGATTCACTGCGCTTTCTTCCAGGCGATATGTATTGCATGCGCCGTCTAATCTTATTTCTGACATCCGCCGTTCCCCTTTCGTCCCAAAACAGTTTTATGGAAAAAGGAGCAGCCGTTCAAAATCATTCTGTTCTTTGATCCATGCAGACAGTTCCATCATAATTCCGGCCGCTCCATCCAAAAACGTATTGTTATCTTCAAACTTTGTAATTCCATTGACTGGAAATGTTTCATTTCGAAAGCCATAAGGCGTCTCTGCGTCATACTGCTGAAGTACCGTTTTTAAAAGCCCGACTGCCATCTCTAAAAAGCAGCTCTCCCCGGATTCCTCAAACAGCTTTCGAAACAGCGCAGACAGCCCTGCATGCCCATGGCAGATAATCGGGGATTTCAAATGAAATTGACAAATTTCCCATCTGGCAGATTTTTTCAAAAGCATCCACGCCTGGTTTTTCTCTTTATCCAGCCCCATTTCTTTTGCAGCCTGATACAAAAAAAACAGCACGGACAGATTTCCGCTGCACCAGCTTTGACGGTTCACTACATATGCGTGTACATTGTCCGCATAGTCGGCTCTTGATACAATGCCTGCCCAGCATTTGCCGCCTGTCCGTTCATTCCAGGCAAAATGCTCTTTCACAATCCGGATCACAGCGTCTTTCTGTCCCTCTATGACTATGCCCTTTCGGTACGCGTTTGTCAAAAACGCAAGTATTCCGGCAGAACCATGCGCCAGGCTATAATTGATATAACCATCTCCATATTCTCTGTAAAACTCATACAACGGCTCATTCTCCCTGGAAACATGCCAGCCCGGAAGCCTTATGCCATCCGTTATTTTATATTCTGTAAGCGCGACAAGATACTCAAGAATCGTCTGAATCGCCGGCAAAACGTCCGGATTTTCAGAAAATGCCAGCAGATAATTTCCCACGCCGCTCATCCCCGTAATGACGTCAAAATCCTGCGTCATAACCCGGACATTTGAAGCATAGTACGCTTGAAATTCGGCAATTGCTCCGCATATGCGCATATTTATCTTCTCTGTCAGCGAGCTATAGCAGCCGAATTGCTTTCTCAGACACTCTGCCCACAACCCGACATTTGCAAATCCATGATGCAGGGACACAGACGCCGCTTCATTTTGTTCCATCTTTCGCACTATGCTTATCATATACTGATGCACCCGCTCAAACCAGATTTCCTGGTTATAAAACAAAGGCATACATTCGCAAAGAACACCCAATACGCCTGTTTTTTCTTCCAAATTCTGATTTTTCAAATCAAAGACATTCTCTTTTCCGCCCAGATAATCCTCAAGAATTTGGATAATATTTTCATATTCACTTTCATCAATATGATAAAAATTTTTACATAGACGTTGATCTAGTTCCATTTTGCTTCCCCAATTCGCCTGTCGGCCTGCTTTGACCCCTTGCTCTTCTCTTTATTTTTCTATTCCTTTTTTATTTCCGTACACTTTATGCCATAATTGCCCCAGCCCCCCATTTCCTGTCCCCGGTAAATTCCATATACCGTCTCATCAATTAATACCCTGTCGTCTGAAAGAAATGTGCAAGTGTGATGATTCTCCTCACAATACTTTGTAATTGCTTCCATCGCTTGCTGTAAAGTCGGATATTCCGTACTATTCTCATAAGGAACCCAAAAACCTTTTTTAAAAAATTTTGACATAAAAACTCCTTTCCGGATAAAAACCTGCGGCAACAGGCAATCTACATACAATGTTTTCGATATCCAAGCTCTGCGTGAAGGCTATGCCTTGTCAAAGCCCTTACTTCTTTTTCCCAAACGTTATTCGCCATATAACGATTGCAAAACATATGGATCAATACGGATAAAATTTCATTAGCCGTATTTGCAATTGTTCCATGATTTTTTACATACTGTATCCGTTGAAAATAATTTTCCGCTGCGCGGCTTCTGTTTTGATACGCCAGAAAAACATCTTTCTGTATCTCATTTTCTGCAATGAAAAGACTCTTACGATACTTCGCTTCATTTTTTCGAAAAAGCTTTCTGCTTTCTGTCTGCTTCACATTTTCCGACATCCAGGCTTCTGCCCGTTCCAAATCAAAGCCAAAGCTATCCAACAATCCTTTGATCCCCCAAATCGCAATGCACTCCTTTGACCAGTCAAGTTCTCCGGCATATTCTGCCCGAATAATATTCTCAACAAATCGGCTGTCTTCGCAAAAGAATGCTTCTGCCCGTTCGATCAAATCTTTCCCTCCATACCGCTCTAACTCCCGTTCATAGACGTCAAGACAGGCCCTGCTGATCATTCCCCGATTTCGTTCCTGAACCAGCCATGTATGAAATTCACCGAGAAATCGGTCTTCCTGCCCTTCTTTCACCCGAAATCGAAGACGCACATGTTCGCGTGGATCAAAATACCGGATGAAAAAATGCTGCTCAAGCAAATCCGAATCCATTTTTTCCATCAAATCCACCATGTCAACTCCAATGAATTCTTCTTTCCGATCGGACATGCCATAAAGCTTATAATAATACCAGCCCCTTTCTCCCGGAAACAAAATCCTGGCGTCTTCCTCATGAAACAAAGGCTTTTCTTTGCTGAATGCTTCCGTCTTTCCGGCGCTTTGTATGGAATTGCTTTCCATAAGACGAATACAGGGAAATACGAATTCACTGCAATGAGAGCGCCCTTCGGCATCTTTTAACCAAATCTCTTTTCCGGCAAAATAATTTTCCTGAAGCAGGATTGTCTCCGCGTTTTTGCTTTCATAATAAAGCAATTTTCTGCATTCCTGATTCCTCAAATCCAAAGTCAGAAAATTGTCTCCCTGTGAACATCCCACGTAATCCGGCAATTTGTGTTTTTTTGCCCATGCAAAAAAACGGCTTTCCCATTCTTCCAAAGACTTACTTTTCAAAATCTCTGCATCTATCTTCCAGCGTGCCGGACGCAGGATTGTCTTTCCATACATGAGTCTTGGAAAATACTCTAAACGGGAGTCGCCCAAACGCGTCACTATTTCACCAAATTGATATTTCGTTCCTAAGGAAGATATGTCCCTTAAAAACCGATATGCGCTGCTTCCTATAAAATTGCTCAGCATATGAGTCGTTCTCGCATAAATTCTTTTCTGGAAGCGACGTGATTTTGCATAGAACTGATTGTTTTTGGAATCTATTCCCACATAAATATCGTCAATTTCAATCACTTCTTTACCGTCGCATCCCTGACAGCCGATGCAAATCTGATAATCCAGGGAATTCCTGTTAAGACCCACATTCGCGACTCTTCCGACATTAAATTGTTCTACAAGCTCCGCAATGATATATTCGTCTCCCAACAGGCTCTTTTCCCTGTCAATCAATTGGACGTCATACCTGTTATTTTCCCAAAATAAATCTGAAAATCTGCCCAGCGTATGAAATCCTCCGGCAGACGCTATACACCCGCTTAACGCTATCTCAAACTCTCCGTCGTCAATCTTTCCAGGATTTTCCGCAAGAATCTGGCCGAATAAATCAAACGAATTTAAAAACCTTTCATCATCAAAAGAAGCTTTCCTGGTTATGCGCTCCACATCCTCGTCCAGAATTTTAATTACGCTTTCCCCACTTTTTGCAGCTTCAAACGCCCGGTTCAATAAGAACTGATTCAATTCATCCAAATATCGATTATGTACCTCATAATCAATAAACGCTTTCTTTGCATTCTGATAATTTGCCGGCGCGCCAATGCCAAGATTATAATCCAGCATTTCAAGCAATGGAACTTCCGCATCATAACCATATTTTTCCAGAAATTCTCTTTTATATTCAGATAAATACTTCTGCTCTTCATAACCTGCTGCCAGCATAGCCAGCATATTTACCGTTTTCTCAACTTCTTCGGCGACTTTTCGTGAAATGGTGCATTCATTCAAATCCATTTTGCAGTCAATCTGCAAATAATCCTTTTCCCTGTGCAGCCGCTCCATCGCATTTCTGACGTTTAAATGCTGGTTCATTCCTGCCCCAATGGAAAGACTGTCATATCGGTCAATTTCCTTCCGGATGTTTTCCAGTCGTTTTGCATCCTCATACTCGCCCGCTTTCTTCAACTTATCTATCACATAACGCATCGGGTCCGTATCGATCACAGGCGGAAAAAGTTCCACCAAAAGAAATTCCTTTTGAATCAGTTTCTTTAAAAATTCCCTGGCCTTTTCTTCGGAGACCTGAAATTCTTCTTCCATTTTTGAAATCAGCTCTGCGCACAAAATAAAATCGTTACAATGAGAAAATACAAATTTCACTACTCTCGTATAGCGTATTGTAAAAACTGAATTCTGCGCTTCATTGCTGTTTCCTCCGGAAGAAAAATATGGATTGATCAGCCGATCGCCATTGACATAACATAATCTGTTTCTTTTGATGTAAAATTTTTCTATCACTCCTTCACGCTTTAACACATGATCGATGTATCCGTACAACCATTTCATATCCACTCTGGTTCTTTTCTTTATATCATCTGCCGAGAAACAAATCTTCGTTTTTTCAGCCAGCTTTACAATGCCCACTCCGGCAAAAAGACCGTACGGCGTACAGCGCGCCATCCTTCGGATATGATATTTCATGAAAGAACGCTGCAAATCGTCGTATTTTTTCTTTTCCTGCTCTCTTGACATAGATTCATATAAATCAAAGGAAGCCGCCAGAATAGATTCCTTTAGCGCATCATCCGAAAGATCCTTTGTCTCCATATGCAAAGCTTCTGAATAGGAGTCCATGCTTCCGCAGGAAATCCTTACGCACACAGGCTCCATGCACTGATAAACAGGTTTCATACATTGCTTCCTCCTTTTTCTTCGTAAGCAGACTTTTCAAACATCTCCCTGTAAACGGAACATCTGGACAGTAAATCTTTATGAAGTCCAATGTCAACTATCTCTCCCTGATCCAAAACGACGATTTTTCCAGGCAGTTTTTCCACGTGGTGGATTCGATGCGTAATGAATATGCTCAGCTTTCCCTCTACAATCTTTTTCATGCCTTCCATAACTTTCGCTTCCCCAATTGGATCCAACGCAGCATTTGGTTCATCCAGCATATAGAAATCCGCATCTTTTAACAGCACCCTGCTGATTCCAACTTTTAACCACTCTCCTCCGGATAATTGACAGCCTGATTTAAACCAGTATCCAAGCTGCTGATCCAGATCGCCGCAAAGCTTCTCCGGCGCGTCGGAACGCTGCAAAGCTTCCCGTATCCGATCGTCTTCTTTCAAAAGCTCCAGATTACCAACGCAGACGTTTTCTCTGACAGACATCTCGTATTTATTGTAATCCTGGAATAGAAGCCCGATTTTTTTCCGCAGAGAATCTAAATCTATAT
>CATOKN010000100.1 GCA_951800425.1 uncultured Lachnospiraceae bacterium | reverse complement strand
CAGCGTCAGCTTTCCTGTTTTCGCTTCCCTCTCAAAAATGCCCACTTCATTTGGTCCGGCGTTGGAACAGAAAAGATATTTTCCGTCGGGGGAAAATTCCATATTCTGCGAGCTGGTATGATCGTCTTTCTGCGCCTGCGTGGAAATCGTCTGAATGCGTTCAAATTCCGGGCCGTTTACATCTTCATAATAATCGTACACATCTACGGTATTTTTCAGCTCATTTAAAACATATGCATTTTTTCCGTCTTTGCTAAAACGGATCATTTTTGGCGCCGATTCCAAATCGCCGTGGACAATATCCGCCAATTTTAATCTGCCGTTTTGATAATCAATTTTATACACTTTGACATGATCCAGGCCGCCGTCTACCGCACAGAGATATTTTTGATCCGGCGTAACCTTCACACAGTTTACGTGAGGCCTCGAGCTTCTGTCCGCCGCGCTGCGGCCGACTCCTTTATGGAACACTCCGTCTGCAACTTCGCCGACGGAACCGTCTTCATTTAAGTGCAGCATGGACACCCGGCCGTCATGATAGCCTCCGACAAAGACAAAGCGGTTATCATCGTCCACATCCAGATAACAGCCCCTCATACCGCCAATCCACTGCTCGTTCATGCTTTCCAGATCACCGTCCGGAAGAACTTTATACGCTCTTACGCCGTCGTCCGTAATGGAGTACAGAAACTTTTTATTTCTCGAAACAAGCAAATCAGACGGGTTTGTAATATTGATTACTTTGCGTTCCTGCATCGTTCCCTTTGTGACGTCCAAATCATAGATATGGATTCCGATACTGTGTTCATGGGTATACGTGCCTACATATGCGACATACTTCTCTTTCTTCACTGCCATCACTCCTCTTCCTTTCTGCGTAAAATATCATATTGTTCCAACGGGGTTCCAAGATCCACAAACAGCTTTTGCTGCGGATGGGGCGCGCTCTCAACTTCTCTGCCTTCTTCGTCTGATATGCTGCGGACAGTCGCGCTGACGTTTTCTCCTCCGGGCTTCATAACTTCAATTACTTCTCCGACGGAAAATTTATTGCGCTGCCTGATTTCACAGATTCCATCTCCTGTGATTCGTTCCGCAATTCCAAGATACGTATATTCTTTCAGATACGTATTGTTGTCGTAAATCTGCGCTTCATGTTCGGGCTTTCCAAAGAAAAAGCCCGTCGTAAACTGTCGGTACGTACAATTTGAAATCTGGCTTATATACCATGGCATATGGCTGCGGTATAAATCCGGCGAAGCCAGATAATCGTCAATGGCTTTTCGATATGTCCTGGCCACGGTTGCAACGTATAAGGCCGTCTTCATCCTGCCCTCGATTTTGAAGCTGTCAATTCCGGCCTCCAAAAGCTCCGGTATATGCTCAATCATACACAAATCTTTGGAATTAAACAGAAACGTACCTCTTTCATTCTCAAAAACCGGCATATATTCTCCCGGACGCTTTTCTTCTACGACGGCATATTTCCATCGGCATGGATGCGTGCATGCGCCCTGATTGGCGTCCCGTCCCGTCAAAAAATTACTTAACAGGCATCTGCCGGAATAAGAAATACACATTGCGCCATGAACAAACGTCTCGATTTCCATATCTTTTGGAATATTTTTCCGGATTTCTCTGATTTCTGAAAGAGAAAGCTCTCTTGCGCTTACGACACGCTTTGCTCCCAGCCTGTACCAGAACAAGTACGTCCCGTAATTGGTATTGTTTGCCTGGGTGCTGATGTGGCATTCGATATTGGGGCAGATTTCCTTTGCAATGGCAAATATGCCCGGATCTGAAATAATCAGAGCATCCGGACCTGTCTCTTTTAATTCTTCAAAATACCGTCTGGCGTCCTCCAGATCCTGATTGTGCGCGAGAATATTTGCCGTCACATAAACTTTCACTCCGCGCGCATGGGCAAATGCAATTCCCTCTTTCATTTCTTCTAAGGAAAAGTTTTTGGCTTTGGCGCGAAGACTGAATGCTTCTCCTCCAATATATACCGCATCGGCTCCAAATACAACTGCTATTTTTAATACTTCCAGGCTGCTTGCCGGTATGAGCAATTCCGGACGTTTCATCTGCCATCCTCCGCTTATTCTTTCTTCGTACTGACCGCAAGGCCGTCTCCAATCGGAAGCACGGCGCTAATCAGCGCGTCGTTGTGCGTCACCTCATAGAGATATTGCCGCATTCGTTTATGAATGGTGCGGTTTCTTCTCGTCACGGCAAACCGGGATTCCACCACATCCCCATCCTGCAGCACATTATCCGTAACCAGTATGCCTCCTCCCCGCAACAGGCGAAGCAGTTCCGGCAGAAAATAAACGTACTGCCCTTTTGCCGCATCCAGAAAAATAAAATCAAAAGTTTCGTTTAACGTGGGAAGGATGCTTCCCGCATCCCCCTCTAAAAGTAAAATCTCTTTCTCCTTTCCCGCCGCTTTAAAATTTTCCCGTGCGACGGGAATTCTCTTTTCATAATTTTCGATTGTGGTAATGTTACAGCAAACCGGATTGTAATGTTCCATAAACAAAGCGGAAAATCCAACCGCCGTGCCGATTTCCAAAATCTGTTCCGGTTTTTTTATAGCCAGAATCAGCTTTAAAAACCGCTGCGTTTCCGCTTTGATGACTGGAACGCGCGTCAAAAGCGCCTCCCGTTCTATGCGGTTTAAATAATCCGCATTACCCGTATCCAAAGAATCCATGTATCCTTGTATGCGTTCATCTATAATCATATCAGCCGCCCTATTCTTCTGTTTCCGTAGATTCCGCATCTTCCGCAGACATCACCTGCAGCATCTCCGACACCGTCATGGAAGTGGAAAGCGTATACGTCCCAGCCTTGATTTCTTTGGCATAAGCAGAAAGCTTCAGTTGCAGTACAAAAAGATTCGAATCCCGGATTAGCCCTTTCTTCTCCAGCAAATCTCCAAGCTCTTTGTCTCCCATTCCCGAAGAAACCTGCACAACCTTGTCTTCTCCCTCTTCCGGCAAATCTATGGCGGATTCCGTAAATACCCGGTAACCAAAGCCGTACGCAGCCTTGCCGCCCTGATACAACCCGACGACCAGCAGCACCAGAATCAGGACGGAAAAACTAATGCTTACGATTTTCATCACTATTTTGTTGACATTCATTTTTTCCTCCGTATTCAAAATGCTCTGCTATTTTGCGTCAAAATCCAGTTCAAAATCAATCCGGTCAAAAATCTTGCGGTCTATTTCTCTTATCACGCGGCAAAATGCATTTTCCGCTTCCAGATATTCCCAGACAGCAGAATGTTCCATCACATGGGAAAATTCTGCCGCCAGCCTGTCTCCCTCTTCGAAATGGTCTGCGCCGCCGCACTGAAATTCATAATTTCGTCTTCGAAACTCATCGGCCTGTTCTTTTAAAACAGGATATTGAGCTATTTCCTGTTTCGCTTTCTGATACCTTTGATATTCTTCGCTTTCTTCAATTGCAGTCAGCAAAGCTTCCGTTATTTTTTGTACCTGATTCATATGCTTTCCTCTTTGCGCCAGATGCCTAGACCTCCATAATAATCGGAATAATCATCGGCCTTCTTTTTGTCTCTTTCCACACGAATTCCAAAAGAGCCTCTTTTATCTCTGTTTTAATCCTGCTCCAGTCCGTTACGTTTCTGTCCACCATTTGCTGCACGGTAACGTCGAGAATCTGCTTTGCTTCATCCATCAGGCTCTCCGAACCTCTGACGTAAACAAAGCCTCTCGAAACAATATCCGGTCCCGCAAGCACCTGCCCGGAGCCCGCTTCCAAAGTCAGAACCACAATAATGATTCCCTCCTCTGCCAGATGCTGCCTGTCTCTTAAAACGATATTTCCAACGTCGCCGACGCCAAGCCCGTCTACCATGACGTTGCCTACCTGAACGTGTCCCGTAACCTTTGCTCCCTCTTCGTCCAGTTCCAACACATCTCCGGAAGAAAGGATAAAAATATTTTCCTTTTCATAGCCCAGTTCCTCGGCAACTTTCTTCTGCGCCATCAAATGGCGGTATTCTCCATGCACAGGAATCGCGTATTTTGGACGAACCAGCGAATAAATCAGTTTAATATCCTCCTGACACGCATGCCCGGAAACATGGACGTCCTGAAAAATAACGTCTGCGCCTTTCATAAACAGCTCGTTGATGACGTTGGACACAGCTTTTTCATTTCCCGGAATGGGATTGGAGCTGAAAATAATCGTATCCTTGGGCTTAATCGTAATTTTTTTATGCATGCCGGAAGCCATTCTTGACAAAGCCGCCATGGATTCCCCCTGGCTTCCCGTCGTAATCAGCACCGTCTGTTCATCCGGATAATTTTTCAACTGTTCCACGTCAATCAGCGTATTGTCCGGAATATCCAAATAGCCAAGCTCTGTCGCCGTCGCAATAATATTGACCATGCTGCGTCCTTCTACCACGACTTTTCTGCCAAATTTACAGGCGGAATCAATAATCTGCTGTACGCGGTCTACATTAGACGCAAATGTCGCAATGATAATTCTGGAATTTTTATGCTCCGAAAAAATATTTTCAAAAGCCCGTCCCACCGCGCGTTCCGTCATTGTAAATCCGGGACGCTCCGCGTTCGTGCTGTCGCACATCAATGCAAGCACGCCTTTCTTTCCAATCTCGCCAAGCCTTGCCAGGTCGATGGCGTCTCCAAATACCGGCGTATAATCCACTTTAAAATCTCCGGTATGGACTACGATTCCGGCCGGAGAATAAATGGCAAGCGCAGCCGCGTCCTGTATACTGTGGTTCGTCTTGATAAATTCTACCCTGAAATTTCCCAGATTGATATGCTGCCCATATCTTACTACTTTCCGTTTTACTTTTGTCAGCATGCCATGTTCGCCCAGCTTGTGGTCAATGATGCCTATGGTCAGCTTTGTCGCATAAATCGGTACGTTGATTTCTCTTAATACGTAAGGAATCGCGCCGATATGGTCTTCATGTCCGTGCGTAATAAAAAAGCCTTTTACTTTTTCAATGTTGTCTTTCAAATAGGTAATATCCGGTATTACCAGATCTATTCCAAGCATATCGTCCTCCGGAAAGGACAGTCCGCAATCCACAACGATAATGCTGTCTTCATATTCAAATGCGGTAATGTTCATTCCAATCTGCTCTAACCCTCCCAATGGAATGATTTTCAGTTTCGAATGTTCTGTTGTTTTCTGTTTCAAAAAAATACCTCCGTTCTTATATTCAGAAATTCTTACTCATATTCCAAATCAACATCTTCCATCAGTTCTGCAAAGACTTTTCCAATGGCCTGCAATTCTTCGTCCCGCTCGACCATCTCATACACCGTCTCCATCTCCATTGAAGAAAGTTCCTTTAAAATATAAGCCTCCGAATCACCGTCTTCCTCTTCGGTGACCAAAAGATAATTCTGATTGTTAATCTGTGTCTGCTCCAGGCAGAAAAACTCAGTCGCTTCCTGTGTATCAGGATTTGTAAATTTAATTTTTTCCATAGTTATTCCCTGTTCATTCTTTTTAAATCCAAATAGCCCTGCAAAATCAGCATGGCCGCTATCTCATCCACGTATTCTTTTCTTTTCTCCCGCCGGATTCCGCTTTCTTTCATTGTCTGCTCCGCGGCAACCGTCGTCAGGCGCTCGTCCCACAATTCCACCGGAAGATTCGTACGACGCGTTAGCATCGCCTGAAACTCCCTCGTCTCTTCGCAGCGTTCTCCTTCTGTATTGTTCATATTCTTCGGGTATCCCAAAACAATTTTATCCACACCATAAGAAGAGGCAAGTTCTTCGATCCTTGCCAAAGTCTGACGCAGTTTATTCGGGGACTTCCTCCGGATGATTTCCACGCCCTGCGCGATTAGCCCCAGCTCGTCGCTGACTGCCACGCCCACGGTCCGCGCGCCATAATCCAGTCCCAAAATCCGCATAAAATTCCTCCGTATTATTTTTGAATGCTTTCCTTAATGTACTCCTGCAATACCTCTTCTACGATTTCGTCACGTTCTACTTTCATAATCAGACTTCTTGCATTATTATGACTGGTAATGTAAGTCGGATCACCGGACATAATATATCCAACAATCTGGTTAACCGGATTATACCCTTTCTCCGTAAGCGCATCATAAACGATGGCAAGGATGTCTTTCACCTGCATCTCCGGTTCTTTTTCAACTTTAAAAAATTGTGTGTTGTTTAAATTCTGCATAATGTCACGCCCTTAATCCTGCTCTTTTGTTTTCTGCACGCAAAAGCACTGCTGCTACTATTGTAATATATTATGTCCTAAAATTCAACCATAAATAAGAATCCCGCCGTCTGACATGCCTTTTGCCATTCCCGTTACAAAGGAATTGGACAAATCTTTGTCTGTTTCCAGGGCTATTTTTACATATTCTTTTGTATATCCTGCAAAATAACGTCTGCCGTCTGTCCAGAACGGCTCTTCCATCAAAACTTCCACTTCTTTTCCAAGATAATACCTCCGAAACTCTTCTGACATTGTTTCTGCCAGAGCAATCAGCTGCTCGCTGCGTTCTGTTTTGACAGATTCCGGCGTCTGATCCGGCATCACGGCCGCTTTCGTACCC
>CATOKN010000099.1 GCA_951800425.1 uncultured Lachnospiraceae bacterium | reverse complement strand
GCTTTGCCTCCAGCTTTCTTCAGATTCCACCTCACGATGGACACCCTTGCTCTTGGCTATACACTTCCCACTACCAGGGTGTGTTACGGACTTTCACCGATTAGATTGCGCCCATACTGGGCGCACGCATAAAAGAAGATGCGGCAGCAAGCCGCACCTTTACCAACGCCGTATATCTTACGGCGATATATTCCGTTCTCTTTCTGATCGTGGGAGCCTTTGGCTCCGGGCCCGTTTTGTCTTTGTTTGGAGCAAAGGGTGAGGTCCTTATCATTTCCCGGACATATCTTACCGTGCTTTTATTTTTTTCTCCGGCGTTTCTGATGAATTATATGCTGCTGGCGTTTGTGCGCAACGACGGGGCGCCGCAGCTTTCCATGGCGGCAATGATCGGAGGAAGCCTTTCAAATGTCTTCCTGGATTGGGTATTTATCTTTCCCTGCGGCATGGGCATCTTCGGCGCGGCCCTTGCTACGGGACTGGCGCCGCTTATCAGCATGCTCATCCTCTCGCCGCACCTCATCCGCAGAAAAAACGGTTTTCACTTTATCAAATGCAGGCCGGAAGGAATGCTGTTTCTCAACATGATAGTTACCGGCATTCCTTCGCTGATTACGGAAACCTCCTCCGGCATTGTTATGATTGTGTTTAATTCCATACTGCTCTCGCTGATGGGAAACGTCGGCGTAGCCGCGTACAGCGTCATTGCAAATCTGTCTCTCGTCGTAATTGCCATATATACCGGACTTGCCCAGGGCATCCAGCCGTTAATCAGCCGCAGCTACGGCAGAAAAGACGCCGAAAACATCCGGGCTTTCTTTTGCTATGCCATGACTGCAATGGCCGCTTTATCTTTTGCTATTTACGCGATTGTCTATGCCGGCGCGCCGCAGATTACGGCCATATTTAACAGCGAAAACAATGCTTTGCTTAAGGAGACGGCGGAAAGCGGGCTTCGCCTTTATTTTACCGCCTGTCCGTTTGCAGGCTTTAATATTATACTTTCCGTATATTTTACCTCCGTGGAGCATTCCTGGCCCGCGCATATCATTTCCATTCTGCGCGGTTTTCTTATCATCATTCCGACGGCGTTTCTGCTCGCCTTTGCCGCGGGAATATCCGGCGCATGGTGTGCGTTTCCCGCAGCGGAATTTTTCGTATCGGGCGTGGCGCTTATCCTTTTTCTCAAAAGCCGTCAGCAGGGGACGACAGAAAAAAGGTAATCCCTGGAAGTGTTTGCCGCAAGATACTGTACGTACTTTTTCTCCAGAATATTCGTACTGGATACCTGCTCTAACGTACCGGCGCACCAGGGTTCGATACAAAGGAACGGCGCGTCTTTTTTGATCGGCGTCCAGAATGCCGCAGACAAATAATCCGGAAATTCAAAGCGGATGCCTTTTTTGGTATCCCGGTGAATCAGGCTGACGGTATGCTGCCGAAAGTCTTCAAAAAAAATCGCGTCCTTGTCAAACATCGGATAATTCAACGGAACGTCTTCTTTGTCTTCATCTTCAAAATGAAGCAGGTATTCGCAAAACTGTTCGCCTTTCTCCATTGGGCAAAAAAAGGCCGGATGGCCGCCGATTAAAAACGGCATTTCCTCATCGCTGTGGTTTTCAACGCCGTAAATAACCTCCAGCGCCTGTCCGTTCAAACGAAACGTCACGGTAAACGAAAATTCATACGGATAAATGGAACGCGTATGCCCGTCGGCTTTCGTTATCAGCGTTACGCAGTCTTTTGTCTGCCGGGCAATTTCAAATTCGGCGTCCTTGACAAATCCATGGCGCGGAATGGCGTAGTCTTTCCCGTGAATCGTTACCGTTTCCGGAACGGCTCCCACATAGGGAAACAAAACCGGAGAACATTTTGCCCAGTACGCCGGATCCTTTTGCCACATGTACTCTTTGCCGTCCGCCGTCTGGTACGACAGCAGTTCTGCGCCATGCGTCTGGCAGATTACCTGAGCAAAATCATTTTTGATTGTAATGTCCATAGAAATCCCTCCCATGCCTGCCCTTGTCTTTTTGTACAAAGGGCATTTATTTGATATGAACAAATTATATCAGCTTTCTTTCCAAAACGCTACCGGTTGATTTTTTATTGACAGATTTCTTATAAAATGATACCCTCAGTGTACAAAAAGCACGTATCTATTTGCATATGGAAAGCAGTGTAAAAGGAAAGGAGACAGAAGAAATGAGCGAAAAAAAGATTCCGTACAAAATCTATCTGGATGAACATGAGATGCCAAAGCAATGGTATAACGTACGTGCAGATATGAAACATAAACCGGCTCCGCTTTTAAATCCCGGCACGTTAGCGCCAATGACAAAAGAAGAGCTTTCCGGGGTTTTCTGCGAGGAGCTTGCAAAACAGGAGCTGGACGATGAGACGGCATACATTGATATTCCGGAAGAAATTTCAAAATTTTACAAAATGTACCGTCCCTCTCCGCTTGTACGCGCGTACTGCCTGGAGGAAAAGCTTCAGACGCCCGCGAAAATTTATTATAAATTTGAGGGCAACAATACAAGCGGAAGCCATAAGCTAAATTCCGCCATTGCGCAGGCGTATTATGCGAAAAAGCAGGGACTCAAAGGCGTGACGACAGAAACGGGAGCCGGACAGTGGGGAACGGCGCTTTCCATGGCGTGTTCTTATTTTGATCTGGACTGCAAAGTATATATGGTAAAAGTATCTTACGAACAAAAGCCGTTCCGGCGCGAAGTGATGCGGACGTATGGAGCAAGCGTTACGCCGTCGCCTTCTGAGCTGACGGAAGTGGGCAGAAAGATTCTGGCCGAGCATCCGGGAACGACGGGAAGCCTTGGCTGCGCGATTTCAGAAGCCGTAGAAGCGGCGGTCAGCACAGAGGGTTACCGTTACGTGCTGGGAAGCGTACTAAACCAGGTGCTTTTGCATCAATCCGTCATCGGGCTGGAAACAAAAGCCGCGCTGGATAAATATGGCATCGTGCCGGATCTGATCATCGGCTGCGCCGGAGGCGGTTCTAATCTTGGAGGGCTGATTTCTCCATTTATGGGCGAAAAGCTAAGAGGCGAAAAGAATTATCGGTTTATCGCCGTAGAGCCGGCTTCCTGCCCAAGCTTTACCAGAGGAAAATTTGCTTATGATTTTTGCGATACCGGCAAAGTATGTCCTCTGGCCAAGATGTATACGCTTGGAAGCGGATTTATTCCGTCGGCAAACCATGCGGGAGGACTGCGTTACCACGGCATGAGTTCCACGCTTTCCCAGCTTTATGACGACGGTCTGATGGAAGCGCGCGCCGTAGAGCAGACGGCTGTCTTTGAAGCCGCGGAGCAATTTGCAAGGATCGAAGGCATTCTTCCTGCGCCGGAAAGCTCTCACGCCATCCGCGTCGCAATTGACGAAGCCTTAAAATGCAAAGAAACAGGGGAAGAAAAGACGATTGTGTTCGGTCTGACCGGAACCGGATATTTTGATATGGTTGCTTACGAAAACTTCCATAATGGCAAGATGTCCGATTATATCCCAACAGACGAAGATTTGGCTCCGGGCTTTGCTTCGCTGCCAAAACTGTAAGAAAATCTGTGTTTTTGGATTTTTTGTCCTCAAACGGCCGCTCAGAGTGAGCGGCCTCTTCTTTTTACAAAGGAACGCATACCTGGCCGGCGATGAAGCTTATTGGAAAAAGCCAGAAATTACAGTATGAAAGGCAGACTCAGATGAAAGACATTCGGATTTTCACAGGAAAAAATACATTTCCCTCTTTTGAAGAGGCAGGAAAGCTTTTTGGCGGCCGTCTCTCCCTTTTACAGGAACAGCAATACAAAGTTCTGTATCAAAAATTATGCCGTCCCATGCAGATGCGGCTGCAGCCAAAAGCCGCCGCCGTTATTGGAACGCCGCAAAGCATTTCTTTGCCCTGTGTGGTTGGACGCGCGCCCGCCGTCCTGTTTGCCATGCTGACGATAGGAGGCAGCGTAAGCCGGCTGATTGAAACATATGAAGAAAAAGAGGATATGACAATGGCTCTGGCGGCAAATGCACTGGCAGACGGCTGTCTTTTTGCGTGGGAAGCGCAATTGCTTCCCATATTGCAGCAAGTTTGCCGGGAATCGGGCTTTGGCATTGCTTCGCGCATCGAAATTCCACGGGACGTTCCCGCAGAAATATTGAAAACAGCATATGAAGCGCTGGACGCCAAACGAACGCTGAACCTTTCCATAACTTCGGGGCATATGTTAAACCCGGCCAAATCCATGTGCCTGATTTTTGCACTGACAAAAGACGTTACCAAAGAAAACAGCGCGCACGACTGTTCCTTATGCGCCGCGTATGACTGCCCTCTCAGAACGGATGAAAAAATTCTGCTGCGCGTAGAGGGCGCGGGCGTTGGCGATCCAAAAGAAATTATATGCCAAAAAGGCGATAATCTTAAGCAAACGCTGCAAAACCATGGCATTCTCCTGCCGGCTTTCTGCGGCGGGAGGGGAAGCTGCGGAAAATGCGGCGTTATCCAAAAAGAAAACACGCTTCCTATAACGCCTGAGGACAGACTTTGCTTTTCCGGAACACAGTTAACGGCAGGAAATAGGCTTTCCTGTAAAGCCGTTATACGGGAAAATCTTACGGTTTTTCTTGAAAAGCAGGATGAGTCGTCTTTTGTTGCTTTGGGAGCAGACGAAACGGAACGAAAAAAGTCCGCCTCACATAAGGTTCATCCGGATGCGGATTATGAAATTGCCATAGATATTGGCACAACGACGCTGGCGTTTTCCCTTCTGGAACGAAAAACCGGAATTGTATCCGGTTCTCATACGGCGGTAAATTCTCAGCGCGCGTATGGCGCAGACGTTATCAGCCGCATTCAGTCTGCCAACCAGGGCAAACGGCAGCAGCTTGCGTCGTCCATAAAAAAGGATCTGGCAGACGGAATACTGACGCTGCTTGCCGCGCACGGCGTTCCCATCCGGCGTCTGCGTCATATTGCCATTGCCGGAAATACCGTTATGCTGCATCTTTTGAACGGTTATTCCTGCGAGGGATTTAGCAAATATCCTTTTCTGCCAGAGACGCTGGCTTTGGAGGAACCGGACTGCCAGGCTTTGTTTGACGGGCTGCTTCCAATCGAAGCTTCTCCCAAAATTACGCTGCTTCCCGGAATTTCCGCCTTTGTGGGCGCGGACATTGTCGCGGGGCTGTATGCATGCGGCGTTTTGAAAGAGCGAAAGGCTTCTCTGTTGATTGATTTAGGCACAAACGGAGAAATGGCCCTTGCCGCGGACGGTCAAATATTTGTCGCTTCCACGGCGGCGGGTCCGGTATTTGAGGGGGGAAGCATTCAATGGGGAATGGGAAGCCTCCCCGGAGCCATTGCTCAGGTTGAAATTTTGGAACAGGATCTGCGCATTCAAACCATCGCAAACTGCCCTCCGGCGGGAATTTGCGGAACAGGCGCAATCGAGGCTGCGGCGGAATTACTAATGGCCGGAATTTTGGATAAAACGGGAAAATTGTCCGGGCGTTTCTTTTCGGACGGCTACCCTCTGGCCAAAACAGCTTCCGGCGACTTCATCTGTCTGACGCAGAAAGACGTTCGTGAGATTCAGATGGCCAAAGCCGCCATCCGGGCCGGCATTGAAACGCTGATCTTTCGTTCCGGCATCCGGCGAGAGAGCATAGAACAGGTTTTTCTTGCCGGAGGATTTGGATATTATCTGAATGTCAGAAAAGCCGCCGTCATTGGCATTTTACCGGAAGATTTTGTGGAAAAGACGAAAGCGGTGGGGAATGCGTCTTTGAACGGGGCTCAGAGGTATCTGAAAGAAAAGGATCCCAATTCTATTCAGGAAATTTGCAAACAGGCGACGGAAATTCCACTTGCGAATGATGAAACATTTCAGGAAGCCTATTTCACGCATATGTCTTTTTCATACGATAGGAACTGTTCTTGATAATTTATTTCGCGGACGGAAGCTGATAGGAAAGCTTTGCAATTCTGGTATTGGCGTTCAATCCGCATTCCTGAATAAACTGCCGCGCCATTCTCAGCTGACCCGCGGCTCCCGGATGCACGCTCCCATCGCCAAAATAATACTGTCTGTCAAAATATTGCGGATTTGCTTCACATTCCTGATTCCATTTTGTATACTGATCCACAAAAAGAATATTCTCATCTTCGTCTGCAATCGATTTCATCGCGGCAATATATCCGTCGCTTCCAGGATACAATGCCGCGCCCTCCCAATCGCGCGCGGGCGTGGGACTCCTCAATACAATGAGAGCCGCGCTGTTTGTCTCTTTTATTTTTTCGACAATTTGTTTTAATCCTGTTTTGAAATCATCCGTATCCAACTCCCGGGAATCATTTGTCCCAAGCATCACGGATACTATGTCCGGACGGTAAATGGTCATACGCTCATCCATATGTTCCAAAGTACGTAACGTCGTAGCTCCGACAACGCCCGTATTAATCACAACATCATCTTCGCGCCCCAGATCCTCTTTCAAATATTTCTCAAAAATCTGCGTCATTCCATCATACCCGTATGTATAGCCTGCCGCATGCGTAATAGAATCCCCCATAAACAGCCAGGTAAGCGGC
>CATOKN010000098.1 GCA_951800425.1 uncultured Lachnospiraceae bacterium | reverse complement strand
TACAGCAAAATTTAATGAACATCGAACAGTTAAAAGACATAATGAAAGACTCCTGCATTTTAACAGACGCAGGAAGCGTCAAAGGCGACATCCACAGAGCAATTGCAAAATCCGGACTCGAATCTCATTTTATCGGAGGCCACCCTATGGCAGGCTCTGAAAAAACAGGCTTTTCCAGCGCTACCGCATATTTGCTGGAAAACGCTTACTATATCATTACGCCATCGTCTGCGGTCAGCCGTTCTCATGTGGAAGAATTTCAGAATTTTGTAGCTTCTCTTGGGGCGATTCCAATGATTATGGACTACGATTCCCATGACGCTGCGACGGCGGCCATCAGCCATATGCCTCACGTCATTGCTTCCGCGCTTGTAAATTTTGTTGAAAAATCCGACGATTCCTTTGGAACGATGAAAACAATCGCAGCCGGAGGATTTAAAGATATTACAAGGATTGCAGGATCTTCTCCCGTCATGTGGGAAGAAATCTGCATGGCAAACAAACAATGGATTCTTTCTATGTTTGACGCTTACCAGGAAAGCCTGGATCAAATTCGTAACCGCATTGCCTCTTCCGATGCAGACGGCATTCGGGAATTTTTCCGGAACGCAAAAGATTACAGAGATTCCCTTGCCGTTTCACCCAAAGGCTCCATGCGGACTGTCTTTGAGCTGTACTGCGATTTGATTGACGAAGCCGGGGGCATCGCCACGATTGCTACGATTTTAGCCAGTAACCATTTAAGCATAAAAAATATCGGCATTATACACAATCGGGAATTTGAAGAAGGCGTGCTGAAAATTGAAATGTACGATCAGAATGCTTATGAACGAGCCATTGATCTGCTGAAAAAATACCATTACACCGTTTATGAACGATAATCAGAAAGGACTTCATATGGAATTAAAAACTGCGAAACGACTGAGAGGAAGCGTAACCGTTCCAGGAGATAAATCCATCTCCCACCGCGCCATCATGTTTGGCGCGCTTTCCAAAGGCAAAACGGAAGTCTCTCATTTTTTACAGGGAGCAGACTGTCTCTCCACAATCGACTGTTTCCGGAACATGGGAATTGCAATTGATCTGCAAAAAGACCGCGTCGTCATTCACGGAAAAGGTCTGCACGGCCTCCTGCCTCCGGAAAAATGTCTCAACGCCGGCAACAGCGGAACGACAACGCGTCTGCTTTCCGGCATTCTTTCCGGCCAGTCCTTTTCGTCCGCTTTAACGGGAGACGCTTCCATTCAAAAACGTCCCATGAAACGGATTTTGGAACCTCTGTCCGCCATGGGAGCCAATGTACAAAGCCAGTATAACAACGGCTGCGCGCCGCTTTCCTTTCATCCGGCCTCGCTTTGCGGCATTTCTTATCGTTCTCCGGTAGCTTCCGCCCAGGTAAAATCCTGCGTTTTGCTTGCCGGATTGTATGCGGACGGCGTAACTTCCGTTACGGAACCCGCACGATCCAGAGATCATACGGAACGAATGCTGGCCGCGTTTGGAGCTGACGTAACTTCTGAGGGCGCTACTGCTTCCATTCGTCCAAATCCAACGCTTGAAGGCCTTAAGGTAGAAGTTCCGGGAGATATTTCCTCTGCCGCTTACTTTATTGCGGCGGGGCTTATCGTACGCGATTCGGAGATTTTGATTCAGAATGTCGGAATCAATCCCACGCGCGACGGCATCCTGACAGCCGCGCTTTCCATGGGCGCCAACATACGGAAAATAAACAAACGCACCATATCCGGCGAAGACGTCTGCGATCTTCTCGTCGCCTCCGGCCCGCTTCACGGAACAGAAATCGGCGGAAGCCTGATTCCGGCTCTGATTGACGAAATCCCCATGCTTGCCGTGATGGCCGCGTTTGCCGAGGGAAAAACCGTAATCAAAGACGCTGCGGAATTAAAAGTAAAAGAATCCAATCGAATCGACACCGTCGTAGAAAATCTGCGGCGCATGGGCGCAGATGCGATTCCGACAGACGACGGAATGATAATAAACGGAAATCCGGACGCTTTGCATAAAGCGGATTTTGACAGTTTTGCGGATCACCGGATTGCTATGTCTTTTGCAGTGGCCGCGCTTTCATTACGCAAGACCTGCACCATGCGGGGCGCGGAATGCGTAAACATCTCCTATCCCGCCTTTTATCAGGATTTGGCCAGCCTTATCGTCCATGAATAAACATCGCGTCCCCGAAGCTAAAAAACCGGTACCGTTCACGAATCGCCTCTTCGTAAGCGGCAAGCGTCTGCTCTCTTCCCGCCAACGCGGACACCAGCATCAAAAGCGTAGATTCCGGCAAATGGAAATTTGTAATCAGCCCGTCAATCACTTTAAACCGATACCCCGGATAAATGAAAATATCCGTCCAGCCGCTCTTTGCCCTTAAACTTCCGTCGTCCTCTGCGGCCGCTTCCAGCGTCCGCGTGCTTGTCGTACCAACAGAAATAATTCTGCCGCCCTTTGCCCTGGCTTCATTTATCCGCGCCGCCGCCATTTCGTCAATCTGAAAAAACTCCGAATGCATATGGTGTGCCAGCACGTCCCTTTCTTTTACCGGACGAAAAGTTCCAAGTCCGACATGAAGCGTGATCTCCGCAATCTCTACGCCCATTTCTTTTATTTGTTCCAGCAATCCTGGCGTAAAATGAAGACCTGCCGTAGGAGCTGCCGCAGAACCGTCATATTTTGCATATACCGTCTGGTAACGGTTTTTATCTTTCAACTTGTGCGTAATATACGGAGGCAGCGGCATCTGTCCAAGCGCATCCAAAATCTCCTCAAATACGCCTTCGTAAGAAAAGCGAATCAGACGATTGCCCTCTGCGGCAATCTCTGTAATTTCTCCCGTCAAAAGCCCGTCTCCAAATATAATCTTTACGCCAGGCTTTGCCTTTTTTCCAGGCTTGACCAGCGTTTCCCATACGTCGCCTGTCTTTCTCTGCAACAAAAGCAATTCTATCTTTGCCCCCGTATCTTCGCGTACGCCGTATAAACGCGCGGGTATGACCTTTGTATTATTGAGAACAAGACAGTCGCCCGGCTTTAAATATTCTACAATTTCAGAAAAAATCCGATGTGCAATCGTTCCGGAATGCTTATCGAGAACCATCAGCCTCGATCCGGAGCGATCTTCTAACGGATCCTGTGCAATCAGCTCTTTTGGCAGATCATAAGAAAAATCTTTTACGTCCATTTCATAAATTCTCCCATATGTCAATTTAATTCCATTTTATTTTATAAAATCCGGAAGATGCCGAATCGGCACGCTCAATTTTGATATAATAAGCGCCCGGAACCATTCCTGTTTCTTTCCCTGATTTTTCCAAAGCAAGCGTAATTTTTCTCTGCGCTTCGGTATTTCGAATCGTCCTGCTCATAATCATCTGCTTTCCAAAATACACGCTCAACTTAAAACTTCCTCTTGTTTTGGCATTATAATACAAGCGCAACTTTCGACTTTTTGTGATTTGAAACCTGTACCAGTCCGCACTTGAGGTTCCCGCAAACATCAACCCTTTTTTTGCTTTATTTTGTTTCAGCGTCACGGCTTTTGCTTTTGTCTTGCCGGATTTCACTTTGACTTTTGTGAATGTACGCGAGAGCTTTACGGCGTTTTCCCCCATAACCCGAATATAATACTCCTCGCCCTTTTGCAATCCAAAAGAAATCTCCTGCCAGTACGCCCGATTGCCGTATTCCGTATTATAAAAGATAGATTTAGACGAAAGGGGCGTCGTCTTTCTCCCATTATAAAGCGCAATATAACCTTTTGCGCTGCTGACGGCATTTTCCGGATTTGACATTTTTACAGTAAGATAACCATCCGACCCGGCTTTGTATTTCAGCCAGGTATATTTTCCGGAAGCTTCATAAGAATCGCTCTCTGCAATGCTAATGCTTTTATTTTTATTAAAGTTATATTCCATATCCGCTGCCAGAGCTTTCTGTGGAAGCAAAACCAAAATACAGATAGCTGCCAAAAAAATCATACTGCGAAATTTATTTTTCATAGCCGTTCCTCCTTGCATTATTCCTAAATTGAAAAACCTTTTGCATAATTCCATCCTCTTTGATTTCTGGAATATCCTATATTATAACAGATGAAAAATAAAATTTCCACAATAAAAAAGAGCGGAACTCATATCCCGCCCTTTTCATTCTTTTATTTCCAGTCAACTTTATAATAGCCTGTACAAACCTTGCTGGCCGGCTTCACCTGAACATAATAGGTTCCTGGATTTACCGCTCCGCTTGTATAAATCTGATACCTTGTTCCCCATGAACCGCTTCCAACCCGGAATGTTTTGGTAAACACGTTAGAACCGCTCATCGTAACGATAACCGTATCGCCAAGATATGGCGTAATGCCAAAATTCAGCTTTTGCTTTTTCGTTAATTTAAACTTATAAAAATGTGAATTTGAACTTCCGGCAAGGATCGTTCCCACTACCTTTTTCTTCTTTTTCAGAGTTAATGCTTTTTGTTTTTTCTTTCCGCTTTTGTCATTTACTTTTGTAAATTTAGCTGAAATATTTACGCCGCCGGCAGTCAATGCGGCAATATAATAAGTCTTGCCCTTCTGAACGCCGTAACACTCTGTCTTATCAATTTTTTGGGTAGAGCTTGTATCATATGTCATCTGAGTGGATAACACTTTGTTTCTGGATGCATCAAATAACTGAACTTTTCCGGCTGCATAACTGTAAAGTTTTGTCGCGCTTGAAAAGCTAAGCTGCAGATAGCCGTTCTTGCTGGGCTTATATTTAATGTAGCTAAGCTGGCCTGAAACGCCGGAACTCATCTCATCCGTGATTGTAACGGTTCCGCCTTTTGCAGGCAAGCTTAATTCAGCCGCGCTTACATCCTTCGGCATAACCATTATGACGGAAAACATCATTGCTACTGCAAGCACAAGGCTTGTCACTTTGTTGATAAGGCTTCTTTTCTCCATTTTCATACCTCATTTCCTTTCACCTTTATTTGTAGAATCTACCATTAATATTATAGCACATATTTGTCCGCATTTCAACTTATTTTCTAAGCTCAATTCCCATAGATTCAAGCTTCTCCAAAATGCGGTTCATAGCGGCTACAAGATCCGCTTCTTCCAGATTCTTTTCTTTTCCGCGAAACGTAAGGGAATAGGCGAGCGACTTGAATCCCTCTTTAATCTGGCTCCCCTCATAAATATCAAACAGCTCATAATGCTCCAGATAAGCGCCGCCTTTTTCGTCAAATACAGCTTCAATATCGCCCGCAAGTATCTCTTTTGGCACGACCATGCTGATGTCGCGGGAAGAAGCCGGAAATCTGGCAATTCCCTGGTATTTCCTGTCAAAGCTTGCAAGCTCCGTAATTTTTGGCATGTCAAGCGCCGCCACGTACACCCTGTCTTTGATGGAGTAATTTAACGCTGCGGACGGATGAATTTCTCCGATATATCCCACGGCTTCTTCCCCATAAAAAATATCCGCCTGACGTCCCGGATGAAGATAGGGTCTGTTCGCGTTTGGATGATAACCGATTTTTTCTTTCATGCCGATTTTTCCGAAAAACTCCTCTACGACGCCTTTTAACGTATAAAAATCACCCTCTCCATACATTCCAAGCGTAAACTGCATGCGTTCTTCCGGAAGCTCCGTTACGGGCGTCTGCTTTGGCAGATAAATATTTCCAAGCTCATACAAACGGACGTCTTTATTTCTTCTGTTATAATTTGTCGATAAGGATGTCAGCATTCCATTTAGTGAAATGGTACGCATAATGCTGAAATCTTCTCCGAGAGGATTGGAAATCGTAACGGCTTCCCTTAATTTGGAATCCTTTGGAATCAAAAGCTTGTCAAATACTTTCGGACTTTCAAAAGAATAGCACATTCCCTGAGAAAATCCAGAGAATTCCGCAACGTCTCTTGCCGCTTCTTCAATTCTTAATTTAAAAGAAAGCTTTCCGGTCGTCGCTTCTCCCGTAGGAAGCGTTGTCGGAATATTGTCGTAACCAAAAAATCTTGCTACTTCTTCCGCAATATCCGCGCCGCATTCCAAATCCTGTCGAAAAGATGGGATCTTCAGTTCATTTGCAGACTCATCATACTCAATTTCCAGGCGTTTAAAATAAGAGAGCATTTCCTCTTTTGAAATTTCCGTACCGAGCAGACGATTATATGCTTCCGGTTCAAACGCAATTCTTCTTCCTTCTCTTTTTACCGGATATACGTCGATTGCTCCTCCAACGACTTCTCCCGCTCCAAGCTCTTCCACAAGCTGACAGGCGCGGTTCATTGCCTCTATAGCATTATTAGGATCCAGTCCCTTTTCAAAAACGGAAGACGCATCGGTGCGAAGTCCGATTCGCTTACTCGAAAGGCGGATGTTTGTTCCGTCAAAGCAAGCCGCTTCAAACAGCATAGAAGTTACGCCGTCTGTAATCATAGAATTTTCTCCGCCCATGATTCCGGCAATTCCCACCGCCTTTTTTGCGTCGCAAATCATCAGGACATTTTCATCCAGCTTTCTTTCCTGTCCGTCCAGCGTCACAAATGTTTCGTCATGCTTTGCACGCCTTACGATAATTTCTTTTCCTGCAATCGTATCCAAATCATACGCATGCATCGGCTGCCCATACTCAGCCATCACA
>CATOKN010000097.1 GCA_951800425.1 uncultured Lachnospiraceae bacterium | reverse complement strand
AAAGTCATCTCCTTGCCCGTAAGCTGCATCATATAAGTGCCAAGCTTGTCTTCGTATGTATCGATTAATATTTCTTTATCCTGAATTTTTTGATATTTATCTTTTGAATAACTGCCAAGCAGGGCAAACGCTCTTAAAATATTTTTCCTTGCCTTTTTTGCCATGCCGTTCATCGCCTTATGGCTTTGGTTGATTGCAATGGCCGGATAAGCCAGAAACCGCTCCTCCAGAAGTTCAAAATCCGCAAGCTCCTCTTTGTCTTTTTCTTCTTCCTCATGGTCGTCCTTAACCAGCCAGAATACAAACCGCTCAATCCATTTAATAAAAGGAAGCAAAAGCGTAATCGTCGACATGCGGTATACGGTATTCATAAGCGCAATCTGCACAGGCCCCATTGTAAAATCCATAAACGGGAAACGGACAAACGCATGAACCGTATAAAACGCAACGGACCAGAACACCATGCCGAATGAATCATTCAAAAGATAAACGAGCGCCGTCCTTTTTCCATTTTTATTCGTCCCAATTGAAGACAAAAGCACAGGGCACGACGCCCCTACTCCAATGCCCATCGTAATGGGAAGCGCCGTAGAAAAACTAATTGCGCCTGTAACCGACAACGCCTGCAAAATTCCTACGGACGCGGACGCGCTCTGCAAAACTGCCGTCAGCAAAATACCCGCAAAAATTCCCGCCGCAGGATTGGAAAACATGGTAAGCGCCCGGATAAACCGCTCGCTCTCTTTTAACGGCGCAACCGCTCCGCTCATTCCCTGCATTCCAATCATTAATATAGAAAAGCCTAGCATAATATCCCCAATGCTTCGATACGCGGGCTTCTTTACAAACATTTTAAATACAATGCCGATAATCGCGACAATCGCAGATATGGTCGCCGTAGAAAGAAGCTGGGCAAGCCCCGCCGATCCATCCACGTAAGAAAGGCATAAAATCCATCCGGTAATGCTTGTGCCAATATTTGCGCCCATAATAATTCCGATTGCCTGGAACACCTGCATCATTCCGGAATTGACGAATCCTACCACCATGACCGTCGTTGCGGAAGACGACTGGATAATCGCGGTTACGACCATCCCAAGCAAAACCCCTTTCAGCGGGGTATTTGTCAGCCGGTAAAGCGTCAGCTCCAGCTTATCTCCGGCCACCCGCTTTAAGCCGTCCCCCATCAATGACATTCCAAATAAGAACAGCGCAACGCCGCTCAAAAGCGATAAAATCATTGTGAATCCCATAATATAATCCTCATCTGATGTATTTTCTCATACCATTAAATTACGCATATTTTTTATTATACATCAAACAAAGTGCGAAATACAAGCATTATCCTCATTTCCGCGCCAAGTTCATGTTCTTAAAGTTTTCCATACACTTCCATCGGGACGTAGGCCCGAATAAAAATCCCGTCTGCTTCGTAAGATTCTTCCAACAGTTCTCCCTGTTTTCGCACAAGCTGCAAAACGCCCGCGTCCTGATACGAAATTACGCGTTCCACCAGTATTTTATCTTCCCGCAAAAGCTCGGACAGCAAGCTTTTCAGCTCTTCCAGTCCATCTCCATGCTTTGCGGAAATATTCAGCGCATAGTCTGCCCGAAAATCACGCAAAGGCTCCTGATCCGTCCGGGCGTCCTGTTTATTAAACAAAGTCACAATCTTTTTTTCTTCGACTCCCAGGCTATGCAGCGTTTCATATACAATATGCATCTGCTTTTCCGCGTTGGGACTGGAAGCATCCACGACATGAAGAATGCAGTCCGCATACTTGGCCTCCTCCAGCGTGCTTTTAAAAGCTTCCACCAGATGATGCGGCAGCTTTCGAATAAAGCCTACGGTATCCGTCAGAAGAATCTGCTGCTTTCCGGAAAGCGCAAGAAGCCTTGTCGTAGGATCCAATGTGGCAAAAAGCATATCCTCTTCCAATACGTCCGCGTCCGTCAGGGCGTTTAGCAGCGTAGATTTGCCCGCGTTCGTATATCCTACGATTGCCGCTACCGGAACCTTGTTTTTCTCCCGCAGCCCCCTTGTAATCTCTCTGTGTCTGCAAACTTCCGCAAGCTCTCGTTTTAACTGGGAAATCCTGCTTCCGATCAGACGCCTGTCCATCTCCAGTTTTTTCTCTCCCGGCCCTCTCGTGCCAATACCGCCTCCAAGCCGTGACATCGCCCGTCCCATTCCGGACAGCCTGGCTGCGCGGTATTTTAACTGCGCCAGTTCGGCCTGGATTTTTCCTTCGCTTGTATGCGCCCGCATTGCAAAAATATCCAATATCACCAGCGTCCTGTCCATAACCTTTGTTTCCAGCAGATCGGACAGATTTCGAATCTGGGCCAAAGAAAGCTCGTCGTCGCAGACAATCCCCGTTGCATCCGACTGTGATAAGCATGCGCGAATTTCCTCGATTTTTCCCTTTCCTACATATGTGGCGGGGTGTATGCGCTCCCTGTTCTGAATCAGACTGCCCAAAACAAGGCCTCCCGCCGTCTCCACCAAATCTTTTAACTCCTCCATGGAATCCATGGCGTCGTCTCCGTCCTGCTCGCTGACGCCGACCAAAAAAAAACGCTCTTTCACTTCGTCTGTCCGAATCATTCTTCGTCTGTCTCCTCATTTCTGTTTTTTCCTAAAAACAAATATTCCCTCGCAGCAGCGGCGTCTTTTGGATAATCTTTCACATACTCCCTCATCTTTTCTTTCGCGCTTTCAAAGTCGCCGCTATACTCATACGCGGCAATGAGATTACTCCTAAGCTCCTGCTCATTTGTCACCTTTTCAAGCGCAAGCCCCTGTTCGAAAAGCTTCGCCGCCTCATCATAATTTCCCTGCTCCATCTCCTTGCATCCAAGCTGGTTAAATGAAACGCTGCTCTCCGGATTTACTTTTACATAAGCGCTGATGCACTCCTCTGCTTCTGTTTCGTTTCCCAGCGCCTCATATGTTCTGGCAAGATACAAATTTGCCTCCACATCGCCTTTGTCAATGGCGGTCGCAAGATATTCCAGCGCGTCTTCATACCGCCCCTGCAGAAAGCAAATCTTTCCTTTCACCGTATAATTCTCCGCCTTTTTCCCTGCTTTTTTCTCCATCGCTTCATCCAGATATTCTTTTGCTTTCGCTTCAAATCCGGCTCCGCTTAAGCTATTATAAACGACCAGATAAATTTCATCATTTTCTGCGTAATCAATCGCCCTGTCATAATCTTCCCCGGCTTTGTCGCTTTCATTCATTTTCAGCCAGACGCATCCCCGCAAAAAATAGGCGTCGGAATTTTTACTGTCTGACTCGAGCAAAAGATCATACGTCTCAATGGCATCTTCATAATTCCCGGATGCAAACTGAGCCGCCGCCTTATAAAAACATATGTCGATTTCATTTGGCCCAATCTCGTTTGCCTGCACAAGCGCGCTGTTAAACGCCTCCATGGCGGCTTCATAGTTGCCCTCTTCCATAGCATTGATGCCAATGGTACGGTACGCTTCTTCTTTTTCCAGCCTCTCTTTGCTCTGCGCGCATCCGGACAGCAAAAAAGCCGCCGCAAAAAGCGCCGTCGTTTTTATAAAAATAGAATGTAACTTTCTCATGATTTTTCCTCACCTCTGTTTTCTGCCAGCTTACCATCCAGTTTCTTCGCACGGATCACAGCGGCAAGACCGCCTCCCTTTCCGCAAGAATAAAAAAAGAAACATAGAGACTTCTATGCTTCTTGCAAATGCCGGCGATGGGACTTGAACCCATACGACGTTGCCGCCAACAGATTTTGAGTCTGCCTCGTCTGCCAATTCCGACACGCCGGCATATTTGTCCATTTGAACCGGACAAATGATATAATAACATATTCCCGCTCTAATTACAAGCGTTTTTTTATTTTTTCCCAAATTTCTAAACAATCAAACGTCGCAAAATAATCCTTTGGCGTCTCGGCTCTCCGGATCAGCTGAAAGCTTCCGTCCTCTTTCAAAAGAATTTCTGCCGATTTCAATTTGCCGTTATAGTTATACCCCATGGCAAATCCATGCGCCCCCGTATCGTGGATAACAAGCAGGTCGCCCGGATCGATCTTTGGCAGCATCCGGTCAATTGCAAACTTGTCATTGTTTTCGCAAAGGGAACCGGTCACGTCATATTTATGATCACAGACCGCGTTGTCCTTTCCCATCACGGTAATATGATGATACGCCCCATACATTGCCGGACGCATCAGATTGACCGCGCACGCGTCCACGCCAATATATTCCTTATACGTATGCTTCTCATGAATCGCTTTTGTTACAAGGTGTCCGTACGGTCCCATCATAAAGCGGCCCATCTCGGTATAAATGGCCACGTCGGAAAGTCCCGCCGGAACCAGAACCTCTTCATACACTTTCCGTACGCCCTCGCCAATCGCATAAATATCGTTTGGCTCCTGATCCGGCGTATAGGGAATGCCGACTCCTCCGGAAAGGTTGATAAAGCGAATGTCGCATCCCGTCGCTTCTTTCAATTCCACAACCGTCTCAAACAGCGTCTTCGCCAGAATTGGATAATAGTCGTTCGTTACGGTGTTACTGGCCAGAAACGCATGAATGCCAAAGCGTTTCGCGCCTTTTTCTTTTAAAATCCGAAATCCCTCAAACAACTGCTCTTTTGTAAACCCGTATTTCGCGTCGCCCGGATTGTCCATAATACTGTTGCTGATTTTAAAAACGCCTCCCGGATTAAACCGGCAGCTGATTGTTTCCGGTATTTTGCCAATCGTTTTTTCCAGAAATTCTATATGGGTAAAATCATCCAGGTTGATGATTGCGCCAAGCTTATCCGCATACGCAAACTCCTCCGGAGGCGTATCGTTGGAAGAAAACATAATGCCTTCGCCCGAAAAGCCAAGCGCATCCGACAGCATCAGTTCCGTCATGGAAGAACAGTCGACGCCGCAGCCGCACTCTTTTAATAGATCAATCAAAAAAGGATTCGGCGTCGCCTTTACTGCAAAATACTCCCGAAATCCGGGATTCCAGGAAAACGCCTCGCGCACTGCGTTCGCATTTTCACGAATGCCTTTTTCATCATATAAATGAAACGGCGTTTCATATTGTTTCGTAATTTCCTGCAATTTCTCGAACGATACAAACGGTTCTTTTTTCATCTAAGATTCTCCTTTCATAAGCCGGATTAATTCTATCTCATTGTGCATGGAATCTTTAAAGACCTGCACGAAATTCGGCTGCCCGGAATACAGACATGCGCTGTCCTCTCCTTTGCCGAATTCCCCCGTAAGCACGTGGGATGAATCGGCGATTACGCCGATTTGACGCTCTTTTTGCCTGGTCTGATACAGAATCGCGCCTGAAAAATCAAGCGGCGCGTCTGTCAGGATAACCACTTTTTTCCCATCCAAAACCGCCTGTTTGATTTCTTTCTCAAACATCCTGACATACTGCTTTGTCATAGAAAGATAGACGCGCTGCCGCGCCCCCTCTATCATATTTTTTACTTTATTCTGGATATGCGCGTCTCCTTCAATCGTCAGATAGCCTTCCACTTCTGATTTTGGCTTTGGCATAGACGCGTTCAGCTCTTCTTTTAATTCTTCCAGCATTCTGATTTTATTGGAACAAAATTCATCGACGTCCACGGCATGATACCTTACCGCCGTCCCCTCTTCCGTATAAGCCGCGCCTTTGTCTGCCAGTCCGGCCAGCGCATTGTAAGCATTCGAACGGGAAATCCCCGTCTGCTTGGATGCCTCGTAACCCGTCAGCCCGCCGTTTTTTACCAGACAAAGATAAAGCGAAGCCTCCACTCCGGTCAGTCCGAAGCACATCAGTTTTTTCATCAATCGATCGGATTCCATACGTCCTCTTTTATTAGTAGTTCTTTATCGGAACACTATAATGCTTTTCCCTGAAATTGTCAAGCTCTGTTTTGTCTTTATACAAATACGTACTGAATCAGATACATATAAAGCGCCGTTCCCACGCCGATGCTCAGCAGATTATTCCGCTTCCAGATATGCAGAAGCACCACGACTGCCGCCGCAATTAGTTCCGGCGCCGCATGTGGATACGAAACCAAATCGACCGATTTGAGACAGTAAATTACAAGCATTCCGATTACCGCGGGAGGAAGCGCCGAACCTAAATATTTTACCAGAGGAGGAATTTCCTTTCCTTTTGGAAAAAGCAAAAACGGAATTACCCTGGTTGAAAATGTAACGGCGGACACTACCGCAATAATCAAAAGCGAACGTATCACGCTAATCTGCATGAGAAACCGCCTCCTTTTCTATATATTTTCTTCCTGAAACAAGGCAAAGCATAATACAGATCATCGAAGGCAGGACAAAGTTATCCGCGCCGAATACGATCCGCAGCGCCGCTGTAGAGACAATCCCAATGACGGCAGGAATCCGCTTCCCGCCCGCCATCCACTGCTCTGTAAAAATCACAAGAAAAAGAGCCGTCATGGCAAAATCAATTCCTTTTGCATTAAAAGGAATGACTGCTCCGGCAATAGCCCCAATGGCCGAACCCGTGATCCAGTACAGGTGATCCAAAACCGCAATCGCAAATAAAAACTTACCCTCGGAAACGCCTTTTGGTATTTTCGTCGTACAAAGCAGAGAATACGTCTCGTCCGTCAGGGAAAAAATCATATACCACTTCTTTTTCCCCATCTTCCCAAAGCTTTCCAGCAGCGAAAGCCCATAAAAAATATGACGCACATTTACCA
>CATOKN010000096.1 GCA_951800425.1 uncultured Lachnospiraceae bacterium | reverse complement strand
TCAGCAAAAGACAGGTCAGAGAAATCTGCTTCTCCTTGCAAAAATCCATCAAACGCTTTGTCGGCTCTCCCTCCAGATGAAACGTATCCAAATCCGACTCCACCGAATCGGAAACATTAACCGCCGCCCGAAGACTTGGCATCTTGCGCCTGTCTCTTTCCAGCTCAAGCTTCGCCGTACCGTCAATGCCATTATAAATCGGCTCGGAGCTTTCAATCATTTTATGGAAAAATTCTTCATCCCTTGCCCTTGCCTTAGAACCCGCTTCATACGCAAGATCCTTTTTCAGCTGCTCAATATAAGAAGCCATATCTTTCGGATATGCCACGTCTTCATACATACGGCTACAGTAAATTTCAATGATGTCCTTTAAAAAGCATATCAAAGACTGTGCGTCCATAATCACATGATCCGCCAGAAGATATACGCCGCTAAACCCGTCCGGCGTCTTGATCATCACCATACGGCTCATTGGAGAATCTTCTCTTTTAAACGGAACCTGCGTCCATTTTCTCATCGTCGCCTCCGCTTCTTCCATCGTCGCCTGACTGAAATCCTCCAATGGAACGTCCTGCTTTACCTCGTCTACTACATACTGGTACCAGACGCCCTCTTTGTCTTTTGCAAACTGAAGCCGCATAGACTCGCTCCGTTCATACGCCTTTAAAATAGACTCGCGCAAAACGTCAAAATCCAGTTCCGCCTCAATCGTAAGACTCGTGCCAATATTGACAACCGCTTTGTTGGGGCAGTAATCCAGATAGAAAAAGTGGAATTTCTGTGCGGCGGTAAGCGGATATACATCATATCCTTTTCTTTTTTTCATCATATTTAAATACCTCTCCATTTAAAATAAAACTTCTTTTAAAAATTTTTCCAGCGCTTCTTCGTAACGTCCGGTATCTTTGTAGTAGCTTTCCGCATGAGCAGCTCCGTCCACAATCAGTTTTTGCTTTTTTGCCCCGCAGTTTTCATACAGTTTTTCGCACATGCGGCATGGTACGAACGTATCGGCGCTGCCATGAATAAAGAGCGTCGGCGTCTTCGACTTTCTTACCTCCCGCGCCGCATTGCACTCATCCATCCCATATCCTGCAAGCCTTTTGTTCAAAAATCCGGCAATCTGGATGATCGGAAACGCCGGAATATGATACATTGAGTGCAGCACATGCGTAAATACCTCTTTTGGCGAAGTAAATCCGCAGTCAGAAACGATTCCTTTCACCTGCTCCGGCAATTTCAGACCGCTTGTCATCAACACGGTAGCGGCTCCCATCGAAGTCCCGTGCAAAATGATCTTCGCATCTTCCCCGATATGCTCCACAATCCAGTCCAGCCACTTTAACGCATCCATGCGGTCTAAACATCCAAAGCCAATGTAGGTTCCCTCGCTTTGTCCGTGCGCCCGCTCGTCCACCAAAAGCATGGCAAACCCGCGTTTCAGATAATAATCCGAAAGTCCGATATAATCTTTCATGCCCTCGCTGGTATATCCATGAAAACAAAGAACCACGCGCTTGCTTGCTTTATTCGGAATATATGTTCCATGCAGCTTCAAACCATCTTCCGAAGTAATAAAGACGTCTGTTCTGGGCTGCGCAAGAAAAAATTCTTTCCGTCTGGCAAGAAAATCCGCATACTGGCTCCAGTCAGTCCCCGCCATTTTTATGGTACGTTCCGTCTTTGCCTTTCCCCGTTTCATCGTCCTTCTGTAAAAATAGGCTGAAAGCAGCAATTCCGCAGCAGCAAATGCGCCGGACGCCGCAATGATGTTTCGCTTCTTCATTGAAATCTACTTCCTTTTATAATTATTTTTTCTTCGATTTTTTATGGATCATTTCTTTTAGCTTTAACGCCTTGTCAATATTTCCTTCTACTTTCAGCTTTCCTGTCGTAACCGCCCAAATCGGATCCGTCTTTCCCTCTGCAATCTTCATCAAAGTTTCCGCTCCGCAGGTAAACATGGCGTCTCTGTCGTAATACTCATAAGGCTCTACATAAATCTTTCCGTCCTTTGCTTCCACATAGAAAATACCGGAAGCTTCTCCCGTAATATTAAACTGGTAAGCCAAATGCTCCGTAATGTCGCTGATGTCAGCCTCCATGAATCTGCTCTTTACTTCTGAAAAAAAATCTGCGTACGTCATATACTTTCCTCCATAATTAAAATAACTTATGACCACTGGTCATGTTTTGTTTTCAACTACAATAGCATTAATCTGACCATTGGTCAAGTATTGATTTCAATTTTTTTTTATGATATACTTGTTAAAATTTTTACAGGCAGACGCGCCGTCCCGGGCGGCGGTAAAAGTATTGCCGGAAAGGCGGAACATATGCCGGTTATGGATAAATACAACCTCATCTTAGACTCGCTTCAGTCATTACTGGAAAATCAGAATATACAGACTATTTCCGTCAGTGAAATTGCGCAGACTGCCGGAATTGCAAAGGGAAGCATTTATTATTATTTCCCGTCCAAAGACGCCATTGTCGAAGCTTTGGTAGAGCGCAGCTACTCCTCTTCCATCGAGACAGCCAAGCGTCTCGCCAAACAAACGCACATCCCACCTTTTACCCGCATGGCCCTCATTTTTCAGGCATGCCGGAATTCCTCTTCCGAGTTTTTAAAACAGAACAATGCGGCAAATTATTCCAGCATTCAGGAACAGACGATTCTGCATCATAAATATCTCCGCTATATTATTTCGGAACTTAAGCCCGTTCTGACAGAAATCATAAGGCAGGGCATTGAGAGCGGCGAGATTTCCTTTGAACATCCCGGCTCCCTCGCAGAAATCGTACTTCTCGTACTGACTGTTAAAATAGACAATACCCTGATCCCCTCTACCCGGGAAGAAATTGAACAGACGATCCTTGCGCTCATCTCCCTGTTGGAAAAAGGAACGGAAAACCCAAAAGGCTCTCTGAATTTTCTGACGCTTCCCATTTCCTGAGAAATTCATAAAATCTTTCATTTCTCATAATCGTTTCTTAGAAATTACTAATGGAATATTAAAACACAAAAAAATTTTCTCTGGTAAAATACTTATCAGAGAAATTTTTTTTACAATGAAGGGAGTTTCACATGAAAAAGAATAAAAAAATCGCCGTATTTTTTGGCGGATGCTCCACCGAATATGAAGTGTCTCTGCAATCTGCCTCTTCCGTCATAAAACATATAGACACAAACCGTTTTACGCCAATTTTAATCGGCATTGACAAAAAAGACGGAACGTGGTTCTGGTATCAGGGAGACACGGAACAAATCGAACGCGACTGCTGGCAGACAGACGGCGTATGCATTCCCGTCTTTCCATCTATGGACAAAAACGCGCACGGCATATGCTATCTGGAAGACCATGCGTTAAAAACCATCTCTCTTGACGCTGCGCTTCCCATTCTGCACGGCAAAAACGGAGAAGACGGAACGATTCAGGGACTTCTTGCACTGATGGACGTTCCCGTTATCGGATGCGATCTGCTCTCTTCCGCCCTGTGTATGGACAAGACTCTGGCACATCGTATTGTAGAAGCAGAGGGGATCAAAACGGCCCGGTTCTTTTCTTTAAAAGAAGATTTCGAGGAAGCTTCCGTTTTAAGACAGGCCGCAGAACTTGGCTATCCTTTGTTTGTAAAGCCCGTCCGCTCCGGGTCATCGTTTGGAATATCAAAAGTAGAAAAGGAAAAAGATTTAATCCCCGCGATAAAAGACGCGTTTCTCCACGATTCGGACGTAATTCTGGAAGAAATGGTGCATGGATTTGAAGTGGGATGCGCAGTACTTGGAACAAAAAATCTGCTCATTGGAGAAGTAGACGAGATTGAACTGTCCGAAGGTTTTTTTAATTATACGGAAAAATATACGTTAAAAACGTCAAGCATTCACGTACCCGCCCGCATCTCAAAAGAAGCGTCCAAAAAAATCAAACATACCGCCCAAAAGATTTACCGTCTGCTGGGCTGCTCTTATTTTGCAAGAGTGGACATGTTTTTCACTCCGGAGGGTGAAATTTATTTCAATGAAGTAAATACCATTCCCGGATTTACCGCGCACAGCCGCTATCCCAATATGCTAAAGGCGGCCGGACTTTCTTTTTGCGACGTGATAGATCAGCTGCTGAATATGGAGGAAAATTAAAAAATCTTATGCAAAGAAAAAATTATGCCGGCATTGACGGCTTCCGATTGATTGCCGCCTTTATGGTCATTGCCATTCACACGGCTCCTTTTTCCATTGTAGACGATGAAATCGATTATTTGCTGACGTACTGCTTAAGCAGAGTAGCCGTGCCTTTCTTTCTGATGGCGACAGGATATTTCGTCCTGGCCCCCTATGTGTTCAGTGGATTTGAGAATAAAGCTTCTCTCCACAGATACCTTGTAAAAAATACGGGCTTATATCTGGCGGCGACTTTTCTTTATCTGCCGCTTATGATATATTCCGGAAATCTTCCGCATACGCTTCCGGAGCTGATAAAGACTTTTCTCTTTGACGGAACATTTTATCATCTCTGGTATTTTCCGGCTGCCATCATTGGCTGTAACCTCCTGATGCTCTTAGCCGAAAAATCAATGAAGGCCGCCGTTTTGTTCAGCGCGGCCGCTTATATCATTGGTCTCTTTGGCGACAGCTATTACGGGGTCGTGAAAGATTCGCCTTTATTCGGCCCCTTTTATGAAGAAATCTTCCAAATCAGCAGCTACACGCGAAACGGCATTTTCTTTGCGCCCGTTTTTCTTCTGCTTGGTATGTTTCTGGCAGATAAAGCTTTTTGCTGTTCCAGACAAAACGCATGGACCGGTTTTCTTCTTTCTCTGTTTTTTATGCTTATGGAGGGATATGTTACGTTTCGCATGGATTTGCAAAAGCACAACAGCATGTACCTGTTTCTGCTTCCCGTTATGTATTTTCTGTTTCAACTGCTGCTGTGCGTTCCGGGCAAGATGCCCGTCTGGCTTAGAAGCGGTTCCATGCTGCTTTACGTCATTCATCCCGCAGTCATCGTATTGCTGCGCGCCATTGCAAAAGCGGCAAATCAGACAACGCTTTTCGTACAAAATACACTGGTTCACTATCTGTGCGTCTGCCTGCTCTCTTCAGGCATCGTCTTTTGCATTCATCGGATTCTGGAAAGGAGGATTTTTTATGTATCAAAAAGGAAGAGCCTGGATTGAACTGAATATGGAACATTTATCTCATAACGTCGCGCAGTTTCAAAAGCTGCTTCCGCAGGGGTGCGCCCTCATGCCCGCCATTAAAGCAAACGCATACGGACACGGCGCGTCTTTAATTGGCCGCGCCCTCTGGCACATGGGAATCTGCGACTTCTGCGTCGCCTCTGTCAGCGAAGCCATTGAACTCCGAAAAGCCGGCATTTCCGGACAGATTCTGATTTTGGGCTATACTTCTCCTCTTCAGTTTGCCGATTTGGCCAATTACAGGCTGACCCAGACCATCGTGGATTTTGATTATGCGAAGCAGTTAAATGACTTTGGAAAACAAATCTGCGTCCACGTCGGCATCGACACAGGCATGCACAGACTTGGCGAACGAAGTGAAAATATAGAAGCGATTTTTCAGATATGGAAATTGAAGCACATCACCGTAACCGGCGTTTTTTCCCATTTATGCGTATCGGACTCGTCTTCGGCTACAGACCGGAAATTTACGTTAAATCAGATTGCAAAATTTCAGTCCGTCGTTGACGCTTTGCACAGCAAAGGAATCCATGGCTTTAAAACCCATATGCAGGGAAGCTACGGCGTATTAAACTACCCGGGATTGCAGTTCGATTATGCGCGAATCGGTATCGCCCTCTATGGCACGTACAGCGATTCCTGCGACGCGACGGTGGCCCGCGTAGATTTAAAGCCCGTTTTATCGTTAAAATCGCGCATTGAATGTATCCGTCCGCTCTATCCCGGAGAGTCCATCGGATATGGGCTTACCTTTACGGCAGACAAAAAGATGCGCATCGCCGCCGTTTCCATCGGATACGCCGACGGCATTCCCCGTTCCCTGTCAAACAAAGGATACGCCCTTGCAAACGGGAAAAAGGCTCCCATCATTGGCCGCGTCTGCATGGATCAGCTTTTAATCGACGTATCCGAACTTTCCGAAATTTCTTCCGGAGACGAAGTTATTTTCATCGGAAAATGCGCCAATCAGGAAATTCTGGCGAGCGATATGGCCGAATGCGCCGATACAATTTCCAATGAAATTTTAAGCCGGCTCGGAAGCCGGCTCGAGCGGGTTGCGGTTTAGACAACCGCCCCCACAAGCTCTTTTACATTTGAAATCTTCTGTTCTTTCATATAGGCCGAAATGCCCTCTGCAATTTCCACAGATACGGCCGGATTGCGGAAATTCGCCGTTCCCACAGAAACCGCCGTAGCTCCTGCCAGCATCATTTCAATGGCGTCTTCGGCCGTCATAATTCCGCCCATGCCAATAATCGGAAGCTTCACCGCCTGTGCCGTCTGATATACCATGCGAACGGCAACCGGATGAATCGCAGGGCCGGAAAGCCCTCCCGTTTTATTGGCAAGGGCAAATGTCCGTTTCTGAATGTCTATTTTCATCCCGGTCAGCGTATTAATCAGGGAAAGCGCGTCGGCGCCTCCCGCTTCCGCGGCTTTTGCCATCTCTGTAATATCCGTAACATTTGGGCTTAATTTCATAATCACCGGCTGAACTGCGTATTTTTTGATTTCTTTCGTAATGGCTTCT
>CATOKN010000095.1 GCA_951800425.1 uncultured Lachnospiraceae bacterium | reverse complement strand
GACATGGACTATGAGGAATGTGAAGTTTCCTGGATTATTCAGGCGGATTATTCGAAACTCTGGGAGGCAATGCCGCAGCTGGAGAAGCTTGTGATCAAAGGGAGCAGCGAGCTGGAGCTTGGAACGATAGCGCACAAGAATTTAAAGCATCTGGAGATTATCTGCGGAGGACTGCCAACGAGCGTCATACTATCCATACAAAAAGCCAGTCTGCCCGGGCTGCAGAAATTGCTGCTGTATATCGGTGTGGATAATTATGGATTTGACGGGGATATTTCCACGATTCAGACATTTTTAGCAGAATCTGATTTCCCGCAGCTGACGTATCTGGGGCTGACAGACAGTGAAATTCAGGATGAAGTCGCAGAAGCGGCTTTGGACTGCAAATATATCAGCCAGATTACGACGTTGGAATTGTCCATGGGTACGCTGACGGATAAAGGCGGGCAGATGCTGTTTGAAAAGCTGCCCCAATATCCGAATATTAAACATCTGGATCTGGAATATCACTTTTTATCGAATGACATGATGAAGCAGTTAAAAGAGCTTCCGGATGTGGAAGTGAATGTAAGCGAGCAGCAGAAAGCAGACCGTTATGACGGGGAAATTTATTATTATGCTATGCTGACAGAGTAAACGGTATTTCGATGAAAGCAATAAAAAGGGAAATGCGGAGAGTTATTTTAATCGGAGATTCTTCCTCAAAACGGACACTTTTTTTCGAAAAAGCGGCAAAGGCTTTGGACGTGCCGTTTCGTGTTGTGGATTGGGAAGCTTTGACGGAAACATCGGCTTTGGATTTGTTTGAGGGGGCGGCGGTAAAAATAGACCCGCCCTCTTATTCGATTGTCCATTTAAGTCAGATGAAAGAGCAGTTAGAAGCATATCAGAGGACGCTGCGGCATTTGGCGAAAGCAGATTGCGCATTTTTTAATTCGCCCGAAACGATTTGCCGGATGCTGGATAAAAGAGAGACGAACCGCCGGTTAAAGGCGCGCGAAATTTTAGTGACGGATATGTTTCCCGAAGAAATCAAAACGGCGGATCAGTTAGAAGAGACAATGAGAGAAAAGCATTGCTACAGCGTATTTGTAAAACCGTCATGTTTTTCGGGGGCGGCGGGCGTGGCGGCGTTTCGGATGCACCCGCGTTCCGGAAACAGGAAGCTTTATACGTCCTGCCGTCTGGAGAGGGGACGGCTTGTCAATACCAAAAAGCTGACGTGCATGGAAGAATCCGTCCGGATCCGCCGTATGCTGGATGATCTGCTGGCTTTGGGATGCGTGGTGGAACGATGGCATCCCAAAGCAGAGTTTCAGGGGAAAAGCTATGATCTTCGCATTGTTTTTCAGTTTGGGCATATCATTTCTATGGTGGCGCGGCAGTCGCGGGGACCGATTACGAACCTGCACTTAAACAACCAGGCAATGAGCGTTGAGGATCTGGAACTTGGCGAAACCATACAACAAAAAATTGCATCGGTATGTAAGGACGCCTGGGAAGCGTTTTCCGGTATTTCTGTCGCGGATTCGGAGTCAAAATTTGTGTTTGGCGGCGCAAACATGGCGGGAATGGATCTTTTGCTGGAAAAAGGAACTATGCGTCCAAGAATCATAGAAATGAACGGGCAGGGAGATTTGATTTATCAGGATATTTATAATGAAAACCGGATTTATCTGGAGCAGGTTCGTATCTTATCCGGAATCTGACATTTGCCCCGGGGCTGGTATGAGCCGTGGGTGAATTTATATTTTTCGAAAGAGGGCATGGTATGCAGGAAATTGACATGAATCAGATTGTGGGAACATGCCATATTTTATTTGTGTGCATCGATTCTCTTCGTTATGACGTGGCGTCAGAAGAGCAGCAAAATGGCGGCACACCGGTGTTAAACCGCTACGGAGCGTGGAGGAAATGCCAGGCTCCGGGAAACTTTACATATCCGTCCCATCAGGCCATGTTTGCCGGATTTTTTCCTATAGAAGAGGGGATTTTGGATATGAAAAAGCGCGAGACGCTTTTTTTCTCCGCGGACATTGGCATGGGGCGCAAGGCGCCCGAGGGTTCGTTTGCATTTCAGGGCGCGACGTGGATTGAGGGGCTTCGGACGGAGGGCTACGATACGCACTGCATTGGAGGCGTCAGTTTTTTTGACAAACGGACAGATGTGGGAAAAGTGATGCCGTCGTATTTTGATCACAGTTACTGGCAGCCGTCTTTTGGCTGCAAGGTCAAAGAATCGGCAAAGCGTCAGATTGATTTTGCGCTGCATAAGCTGGAGCAAATGACAGGGGATAAGAAAATCCTGATGTATTTAAATATTTCCGCGTTGCATTATCCCAATTTTTTTTATGCTGACAAAGAGAAAAGGGACAGCAAAACGTCTCACGCAGCTGCGCTGCGTTATGTGGATCGGCAGCTTGGAAAGTTGTTTGGGGCGTTTCAGAAAAAAGGGAAGACGTTTGTGATTTGCTGTTCTGACCATGGGACGTGTTACGGAGAAGACGGCGTCTGGTATCATGGGATCAATCATCCCATTGTAAATACGGTCCCATATAAGCATTTTCTATTGCAGGAGGAGTTTTAAATGGAACATCCGTATGTGCAGTATATGTACAGCTATCCGCATAAAAAAGCATATCGGACGCTTTTTGGAACAGATTTGAAAAGCTATATGGACAGGCTGTCCGCCAGGGAAAACAGCCTGTATTTTCATATTCCTTTCTGTCAGTCCAAATGCGGATATTGTAATTTGTTTTCGCTTGCGGGACAAAGCGAGGGGCAGATAGAAGCGTATGTAGAAGCCATGCGGCGGCATGCCGCGCAGCTTTCTGAAATTTTGCCGGAAGACGTCAGTTTTTCGGATTTGACGCTGGGAGGAGGAACGCCTTTGATTTTGCCCGAGAATCTTTTGCGAAAAGTGTTTTCCATTGCAGGAACCTTTTTTGGCATAAAGGCGGGAACTCAGACAATCGTGGTAGAGACGTCTCCGAATCAGACGACGAAAGAAAAGCTTTGCATTCTGAAAGAAGCGGGCGTAAACCGTGTCAGCATTGGCGTGCAAAGCTTTCAGGAGCAGGAGCTTTTGGCGTTGCACCGGTTTCATACGGCAGAAACTGCAAAAAAGGCGCTGGATTTGATTTCCCGTATGGAATTTGACTGCGTCAATATTGACTTTATTTACGGAATCCCCGGGCAGACAACGGAAAGCTTAAAAGCTTCTCTGCAAAAAGGGCTGGAATTTGAACCGGAAGAACTGTTTGTCTACCCGCTGTATGTAAAGCCGGGTACGCAGCTTTTTCAAAAAGGGGCGGAATGCGACGGGCATGCGTTGGAACAGTATGCGTTTGTCTGTGAGTTCTTGGAAGCGGCGGGATACCAGGCATATTCCATGCGTCGTTTCGTAAAGCAAAAGAAACCGCAAAAGCATTCAAAGCTTCCGGTATCTTTGTGCGGATTTGGCAATACGATTTCCGTTGGCTGCGGGGGCAGAAGCTATGTCGGGAATCTGCACTTCAGCGCGCCTTATGCGGTGGAGCAGAAGCAGTGCCGTGCAATTTTGCAGGATTACATAGCGCAGGAAGATTATCTGCAGGTTACGCATGGATTTCTTCTGTCAGGCGAAGAGGAAAAGCGCAGGTACGTGATCCGGCACATATTGTTCGGGCGGGGCGTTTGTCTCAGGGATTATCTGGCGCATTTTGGAAGCGGAGTGGAAAAAGACTTTCCGCTGCTTTTGGATTGGATCAAAGCGGGGTATGCGGTGAGGGATGAGGAATTTCTTTCGCTGACCAGACAGGGATTTGCATGGTCCGATTATCTGGGGCCGCAGTTGATTTCCGATGCGGTAAGGCGGCGAATGGAGCTTTCAGGCGGCAAAGCAGGGAGACGAGGATGAAGCGTCAGTGGTATTATCGGGGAAGCCTGAGATTTTGCAATTATTCCTGCAGCTATTGTCCTTTTTCAAAGGGAACTTGCAGCATGTCCGCGATACAAAGGGACCGGGAAGCATTTTTTCGTTTTACGGACAGGATGATCTCGCAAGAATACAAAGGAGCCGTTCTGTTGGTTCCATATGGAGAGGCGTTGATTTATCCGTATTATTGGGAGGGACTTGCGGCGCTTAGCCTAAGTCCGGCGATAGACGCCGTAGGCGCCCAGAGCAATTTCAGCTTTCCGGCAGAGAAGATGCTTGGCGTCTATCGGGAACATGGAGGAGATATGGAAAAACTGCGCTTATGGGGGACGTTTCATCCGGACATGACGTCAAAAGAGCAGTTTGCGCGCCAGTGCATGTATCTGACAGAGCGAAAGGTTTCTTACTGTGTGGGCGCGGTAGGCGTTCCCGGGCAGCTTAAGAAAATCCGCGGACTGCGAAAGATGCTGCCGGACTCTGTGTATCTTTGGATTAATCAGATGGATGGATTAAAGCGGCGGTATTCGGATTCGGAAATCGAAGCGTTTTTGGAAATTGACGCGTTTTTCCGGCAGGAATTAAAATATTACAAAGCCGATATAACAAAATGTGCGGACAACCGGTTTGTGGAAGCGGACGGGACAATGCGCCGCTGCAATATCTCCCGTCAAAGCATAGGGAATTTTTATGAGGATGTTTTGCCGGATGCAAAAGAGACAGACCGGAAAGGCTGTACAGGCAGAGCGTGCGGCTGTTATCTGGCCTACTGCAACCGCAAAGATGCGGCGCTTCCTTTTTTTGGGACGTATCCGGCGTTTCGAATCCCCGTTTATCCCAAAGCGGCTTTTTTTGACGTTGACGGGACGCTCGTTCCAAAAGGAGAAAAACAGATTTTAAAAGAGACGGCGAAGCGATTGATCCATCTGTCTGGGCGGTGTGAAATTTATCTTGCGACGTCGCTTCCTCTTTCAAATGCAAAAAGAAAGCTGGCGCCTGTTTGGCATATTGTGCGCGGCGGCGTGTTTGCCAATGGAGGAAGATGGAAGATTTTTGACCGCGACGGGATAGGAGCATGTCCGGATGTTGTCGTACCAATGGATACAGGCTGGCTGGCATGGGCGAAAGAGCAGGAAAAAACGTATGGATTTACTACGCATACGTACCGGAAAAAGGGAGAAATTTATAAAGTGACGCTGGCGTTTCGTCAGGGCAGAAAGGGAGAATGGCTGACAGAGTCAAAGCGGCGGGATTTCGCGCAGAAGCTTAAGATTTCTGACTCCTGCCAGGTGTTGTGGGAGGAAAACTGTATGCAGATTACAAAGAGGGGCGCGGGCAAGCTGAGCGGAATTCTGGAAATCTGCAGAGAACTGGGGTATCGGAAAGAAGAAGTGGCTGTGTTTGGGGATTCTGAAAATGATCAGGAAATGTCAGACTATTTTCCGATGGCAATGATGGCGGCGGCAGAATCCGGCGTATAAAAGACAAAAGCGGTTCCATGTTTTTGAAACGGGAACCGCTTTTTGTTGTTATTCTGAGCTTATCGTTTTACGAGAGATTCTTTTTCAACGTATGTCTTCATCTTTTCGTCCGTCCAGATAATTCTGTTCCGGCCCTGTTTTTTGGCGTCGTACAGCATGGCGTCGGCAATTTTTAGATATATGTTGTAATCGTCGGTGATTTTCGGGATGGATGTGACACCTCCTCCGCTGATCGTTACCCATTCGGAAACGTCATGGGCATGCGGAATGTGCAGGTTTTCAATATCCATACGGAGCTTTTTCGTATGCTCAAATACAGCCTGGGCGTCGCCGCCTAAAATAATCGCAATAAATTCTTCGCCTCCATAGCGGGCCACAAAGTCTGTGGAACGACGCAGACGATGCGCCAGCACATTCGCCACTTCGGCGATGACTTTATCTCCGGCCGGATGTCCAAAGGTATCGTTATACGCTTTAAAATGGTCAATGTCAAACATGCAGATGGAAATCGGAACCTGCAGACGAATGGCTTCCTGCCATTTTGCAATGCTGTAAAGCTCGTAGCGTCTCCTGTTGGCGATTCCGGTAAGCTGATCCGTCATGGACTGCTCTTCGATTTGCTTGCGGTACTGATACAGCTTGATGTGCGTATGGACTCTTGCGTTTACAATTAAGGGATGGAACGGTTTTGTAATATAGTCTACCGCGCCAAGCGTCAGTCCGTGCTGTTCGTCTTGTATGTCCGAAAGGCTGGTAATTAAAATTACCGGCACGTTTTTTGTAATGATTTCTTCCTGTAGTTTTTTCAGCAAAGTAAAACCGTCCATGCCTGGCATGACAACATCCAGAAGAATCAGGGAATAGTTTCCGGCGCTTGCGTGTTGCAGGCCGTCTTTTGCCGTATGCACGACGGTAATATCATACTCATCATCCAAAATGGATTTTAACTGGGCTGCTTGCAGGGGGCTGTCATCAACAATCAGTATCTTTTCCATATCCACACTCTCCTCATTTTTGCTGCTCAAGCGCCGTTTTGGACTTTCCCGGCTTTTGACAGCCGTTTCAAAAAGACGGCTGTTTTTCCAAAAAAATGAATACTTGTTCCTATCATACACTGCTTCATTTCGGTTGACAATACTTTTTTGCAAAACCGTTTGCGAAACGGCGGAAAAGGCTGTTTAGAAGCGTTCAAAATATTGACATAAATTCGTATGCTTGTTAAAATATAATAATGAGTGAAAGTTTGCAAGCATAGGAGGAGACGCATATGTACCATTGCCAGATTCGTTTTTATTTGACAGGTCATTCGGGCAGAATATTTGACGTTATAAAGGAAATTCCCCCGTTGGAACATTTTGCCCATGAGTTTTTGGAAAGTGAAAAGCCGGAAGAAGAATTAGCGGCGGCGGCAGACGTTATTATAGCTGATTTGCGGGAGGTGGAATGCAAAGAAGCCCTGCGTATGCTGACTCTGAAAAAAAAGAAAGACGCGGAACTGATTTTGCTTGCAGAAAAGGAACAGACGGCAGTTCTGAAAGAAGAGTTGTCCGAATTGAAAGATATATGGACAATGCCCATGTCAGAGGATGAAATCAGGTTTCGTTTTT
>CATOKN010000094.1 GCA_951800425.1 uncultured Lachnospiraceae bacterium | reverse complement strand
TAGTCATGCTCGCGAAATCCTCCACCAATCACGGCTCTTAACCGCTCCTGCTGATACGACGGAACTGGAGCCGCGCCGCTTGCCACAAGAAACGCCAACAGCACGGGAATGCAAAGGACAATGCCCCAGTAAATTCCCAAAAATACTTTTTTTGAAATACGAAACCATCCGCAGCCTACAGCCGCCGTAAGCATCACGGACATCATAAAAAACAAAAGCATTGCAAAGCCCATGCGCGGAATCTTCATCGCCAGCCAGACCGGATACAAAAGAAACGGCATGGATTTTAAAACGCCCGTCCAGCCGCTTCCATGCAGCTGATGCAAAACCGCCCCGAACACAGGAAGATACAAAAACATCAGATGCGGAATGGAAATACGGACACCGCCAACGCTCAAAAACAGCGTCGAGCCGTTTACCATTACGCCTGTAAAAAATATCCCCACAGTGATAAGCGCAAGAAATATTCCTGCAAACAGCATGCCCCGTCCGGCCAGAAAGCTATAGTCCAAACGGTATACCAAAAGCATCAAAGGAAATCCGATTCCAGTATAAGCAGCCGCGCCAAGCAGATATTGCCCTCTTGTCTGACTCCCGATTTCTTCCGCCCCCACGCCAATCGCAAGATGAACCGCAAGGCTTGCAACGGCAATAACCGCCATGACCGCGATAAAATCCCATGCCATTTTGGGCCTGTGAATTTTGTCCAGCGAAGCGCCCGTTTCCACCGGATCTCCCATATCCTGCACGGCGCGCTTTACCGCTTCCTCCTCGTTCATCATCCATTCCGTCCGGTTTGCTTTTGCCTGATCCTCGATGTGGGCCCTGACCTCCTGCTCAATTCTTGGGCATGCTTTTTTACAACGAATCTGTTCCAGTAAAATTTTTAAATAATTTTCCATGGCTACACCCCCAATGTCAGTACTTTCGCGACCGCGCCGGAATATTCCAGCCATTCCTCTTTCTGTTTCTTAAGCTGTTTTTTTCCTTCTTTCGTAATCCGATAGTATTTGCGCGTTTTTCCGGACGCCTCCTGTTCGTAAGAAGTCAGGTATGATTTTTCCTCCATCTGGTGCAAAAGCGGATACAGCGTTCCCGCCTTTAGCTCAAATACGTTCTGCGAACGGCTCCTGAGCGTTTCAATCATTTCATAGCCGTACATATCCTTTTCCGATAATAATCTGAGCAGAAGCATCGTCGTGCTTCCCGAAAGCAATTTCTTGTCTGCTGCCATAATGCATTCCTCCTTTATATCGATTCTCTATATATAGATTATCTATATAATAAAGCAAACGACCGCTTATGTCAAGCAAAACTAATGTCAATCTTCTTCAATCACCTGTATTTCCAGATAATCAAACGGAATCTGCTCGATAAAATTATCCTGCGTAAACCTGGTCTTTGCATGTCTCTGAAATTCGCTGACATTGACGTCAAGCCACATTGGCTTTTCCAAATCAAACGCATAGCACGCTTCTTCCAAAGCACGGAATACTTTATGCGTCCGCGTATCGTCAGAATCATCTTCTACTGTCATATCTTTCAACATTCGATTTTCTTTCCATTCTTTTGCCCATAACCGAAACATTTCTTATCTCCTTTGCTGTCTGTTTGCTTCATACATCAAAACCGCAGCGGCAATGGCAGCGTTTAAGGATTCCGCGCTTCCTTCCATTGGAATCCTGACGCACTCGTCTGCCAAAGCCAACGCATTGTCTGACAACCCTCGTCCCTCATTCCCAATCAAAAAACCGCATTTCGTTTTATAATCCGGCTCATCATACATTTTACCGCCGCTTACATGCGCCGCGTATATCTTTGTTCCCTCTTCCTTTGCCCTGCGAACCGCTCCGGCAAAATCCTGTTCCATAAAACAGGGGATCCGATAAATGCTTCCCATCGTAGCCCTTACCGTTTTCGGATTATATAAATCCACCGTTTGAGAACTTAAAATCACCGCCGAGATTCCTGCCGCTTCCGCAGTCCGCATCATCGTTCCAAGATTTCCCGGATCCTGAATGTCTTCCAGAAACAAAAAACAGCCGTCTTTTCGTCCTGCAATCTCCTGAAATTCCCATTTCGGCATGGTCAAAACCGCCAAAACTCCTTGCGGCGTCTGCGTGTTACAAACGGCTTTCATCACGGAATCGGACAGTATTTCGTATTCCGTTCCCAAAAGGCCGTCCTGATTTCCTTCCTCCATAAGATACGATTCCGTAACATACAGGCTGCGTATCCAGTCTTTTGGAGCTTCTTCAAACATCTTTTTGCCCTCTGCCAGAAATACGCCCTGTTCTTTTCTCTCTTTTGCTTTTTTTCCCAGTAAAACAAGTTCTTTTACCCGTGGATTTGCCGTGCTTGTAATCATAATTCCTCCATCTGCCTGGTTCCGTCAGGCTTATTCGTTTCTATGCGGTATAGTCTATCATAATTTTCAAATAAAAAACAGTCCAATGGTTCTCGTCATCCATAGATATAAAAATGTGATTCCCATTTCCCAAAATGAGAATCATTTTGTGATATGGCTTGTATTTTAGATGTGTTTAATATATAATAGAAATGTGAATATAAGACACAATATCTCAAACAAAAATGTGAGGGAGCGTTTCTATGGAACGATTGATTTTGAATAAGCTACTTGATTGGAAAAATTCACCTTACCGCAAACCGCTAATCTTAAAAGGTGTGCGTCAGGTAGGTAAGACTTGGGTTCTCAAAGAATTCGGCAGACGTTTTTATGAAAATACAGCCTACTTTAACTTTGATGAAAACGAGGAGTATAAGCAGTTTTTTGAAACCACCAAAGATATAGATCGCATTCTACAGAATCTAATGCTGGCCAGTGGCCAGAAGATTGTACCGGAAAAGACGCTCATTATCTTTGACGAGGTACAGGACTGCCCCAAGGTTATTAACTCCATGAAGTATTTCTGTGAAAATGCTCCGCAGTATCACATTGCCTGCGCCGGTTCTTTGCTGGGAATTGCCTTGGCAAAGCCATCCTCCTTTCCGGTGGGCAAAGTCAATTTCATGCAGATCGATCCCATGACGTTCATGGAATTTCTGCGCGCCAACGGCGACGAAAATCTGGCCAAGTATCTGGAGGGCGTAGATACCATTGAGCCGATCCCTGATGCCTTTTTCAACCCGCTCTATGAGAAATTAAAGATGTACTATGTTACAGGCGGTATGCCGGAACCAGTACTCATGTGGACAGAAGCACGGGACGTTTCTGCTATGCAGGAAGCCTTGTCCGGGATCATCGGCGCTTATGAGCGTGACTTTGCCAAGCACCCCCATATCAGCGAGTTCCCGAAAATCTCTATGATATGGAAGTCCATACCGTCCCAGCTTGCAAGGGAGAATAAGAAATTTATCTACAAGGTAGTTAAAGAGGGGGCACGAGCGCGGGAATATAAGAATGCTCTGCAGTGGCTGGCAGATGCCAGGCTGGTGCATAAAATCTACCGCAGCGCAGCTCCCGATCTCCCGGTAGCTGCCTATGATGATCTGTCTGCATTTAAGATCTATCTGGTGGATGTGGGGCTGCTCCGCCGCCTGGCTCAGCTGGCTCCTACGGCTTTCGGCGAGGGCAATCGTTTGTTCACCGAGTTCAAAGGCGCACTGACTGAGAATTTTGTGCTGCAGACCTTAATCACGCAGTTTGAAGTGGTTCCCCGGTACTGGAGCCAGAATAATCCGCCCTATGAGGTAGATTTCCTTATCCAGCGGGAGAATGATATTTTCCCTATAGAGGTCAAGTCCGAGACCAACACCACCAGCAAAAGCCTAAAGAAATTCAAGGAGCTGTTCCCGAATCAAGTCAGGCTCCGTGTACGGTTCTCTCTGGACAATTTGAAGTTGGACGAGGATGTGTTGAACATCCCACTGTTTATGGCTGACCAGACGGATCGGCTGATTGGACTGGCATTGGAACAACGACAAGTTGACACACATAATTAACTCCGCAAAGAATCGTAAATATCCAATGCTAATGGAATTCTTTAAGTCGATGTATTTTTACGGAAACAAAGTATGAACCAATAAATATCCCTAACGCAGCTATGGACGACACCATCCCTACAAGGGGATGCTTCATGTTCATCTCTCCAGTCAAAGGCGCTAAAATGACAGATGACAAGACCGGTAATCCTACCGCTGCAATCGCCGATAAAATCATAATCAATTCATTTTTCTCCGTTCCTATTTTCAGCATAAGCGGATACATGATTCCCGCCGTAGTTGCTGAAAGCGTCAGACCAAACTCATAACCATAAAATATGGAGTAAACATTTGAAAACCCATTTGTAACACAGGCATAAATCGCTGTAATGCTCCCCATAACGATACCAAGCAGAATCAGTATTGCAAATGAAATGTATTTTGCTTTAATTATATCGTTAGATTTTACAGGCAAAGTCAGTTCAAACCTGTTCCATTTTGATACTTCATCCGCATGAAGCGAAGCGCCTGCATTTACGATAAAAAGAAATAATTGCATAGCTATAATCATTTGTATAAAGGCGTCATGTTTCACAAAAAAAGATACCGCTGCTGAAAACAATGCCATTATAAAAGATATTTTTATATTGTTTTCCATGGAATAAAAATTATTGCGAATTAACCCTTTCATTTTTTTCTCCTTTCACATAAAGCAGCATAATCTCATCTATCGTAGCGGCGGTAACCATTACTTTTGGATATTTCTTAGCCGCTTTTTGTCTGTTGGCAACCAATATCTGCCACTCATAATCCTGCTTACGATACGCTATCATATCATCTTTATCAATCGCGTCAAACTGGGCCGCCCCACATTTCATAATTCCATAGTGTTCCAGCAATTCGTCTTTTGGCCTGCAGAAGATTATTTTTCCCGCGTGCATAAAAACAATGTAATCAGCAACTTTTTCCAAATCACTTGTGATATGAGAAGATACCAGGATAGAATGTTCCTCATCCTGCACAAATTCTAAAAACATATCTAAAATATCATCTCGTACGATCGGATCAAGACCGCTGGTTGCTTCATCTAAAATCAGCAAATTGGGATGGTGTGCAAATGCCGTCGCAATAGAAAGTTTCATTTTCATTCCTTTTGAAAAAGTCTTTATCTTTTTTGCGGCAGGAATGTTCAACCGGTTCAATAAGTTATTAAAATAAGACTGGTCCCAGGAAGAATAAATGTCACGCAACACCTTGCTTAACTTAACAGGCGTTAACTCTTCCGAAAAATTACTTCCGTCAAAAACAACGCCGACCTTTTCCTTTACAGCATAGTCAAAATTGTCTATGTCGTGACCTAAAATCGTGATTTTGCCACTGTCTTTTTTAATAAGACCCAGAATAGAATGGATGGTTGTGCTTTTTCCTGCGCCGTTTTCCCCAATCAGTCCTACAATACTTCCGGACGGTATACAAAAAGAAATGTTATCCAATGTAAAATGACTGTATTTCTTTGTTAAGCCTGTAATCGCTAATGCCGTATTCATTCTTAATCCTCCTCATATAACAGTGACAAAAGTCCAACCAACTGATCTAATTTTATTCCGCTTGACCGGGCAATCTCGATTGCTTCGTTGAAATGTTCCTCAATCTTTTTTTGCTGCTCCTCCAAATAGAAATCCTGATTTTGCGCCGATACAAAACAGCCTTTTCCGGCAGTAGTTTCGATAAATCCATCCGCCTGTAATTTATCGTATGCTTTTTGTACCGTTAAAACGCTGATATGAAGTGATTTCGCCATTGAGCGAATAGATGGAATCGCTTCACCCGCCTGTAATTCACCACTCATGATCAACGCTTTTATCTGGTCTGATATTTGTCCGTATATGGGTTTGCTTGTGTGATTGTTAATAAATAATTCCAACCGTCCTCCTCCTGCCCATACTGTATTACTCAAACAAGTACAGTATAAGTCATAGTAAGTCGGATGTCAATATAAACATAGCGGAACCGATAAGAAATGATTTTCCGATGCGGGCAACAGGACTTGAAACTGCACGGTCTTCCACCAGAACCTAAATAATAAGAATCGTTTCTTTCGGGTGTTTTATAATGCTATATCGTGTTGGTTTATTGCGCTATTCAGGCATTTTTTCCATATGGAGTTATCCCGTGTTATAAAATGTTATCGGCGTTGCTGTCAAAATTGCTGTCAAAAAAATATAGAATAATGAGATGCAAATAAAAATTTTCTTAAATATATTATTCCTATATGCAAATAGATAATTAAAATATATTAGACAGGAATGTAAAAATTTTGAAATTACCAAGAATTTATCAAGCTGCATAATGATTGATCCATACTATAATGAAAAAACAAGAGAGGGCGCAGTGTAAGCTTCATATTCAAAACCTGATAAAAGAAAGAAAATTGGAAATGGCCGCATCGTATATGCTAAGGTATGAATGCAGCTATTTTATATCCACGGATAAGAGGCTGTTAAAGTATCAAACGAATGAAATAAAAATGGTTATTCCAATCGAATTTGTAACAGAGACGGAGGCGGATTAAATGTCTGCAAATATGGTTGAAATTATGAACAAGGGCATGAAATGTCTGACAGTTCAAATGGGAATTGTGGAAGCAGAGCAGTTCATTTCCTTTATTATCAGAGAAAAATTTGATTATACAAAATGGCAGGGAGGCTTCTGAGCTTGAACAAAAGGACAGGTAAGGCGGAAGCCGGGATTTTCCGATCCGGCGATAAGCGCCTCAAGGCTAGCTGTCTTGGGGCGCATTTTCAGATTGCGCGCGTAGAAAAATATTGCAAAGGACGTCTTGTGTCCGCGCCGTTTGATATAATTGAAATGCAAAACTTCAAAGCGGAAACATGACAAATGAAATTACGAAGACATTGGAGGGGAACGGAATGGACACGGTAAAATTCAAGTACTATGAAATTTCATATCGGAACAAGGAGAGCAGGATACTGGTGCCGGAGAACATTTCCCGGTTCTGGACAGTCCATGAGATTTTCCTGAAAGACTTTTACCCGGAGATTACGATAAACGGGGACAGGGAGGGAATCGAGGCGCTGCGTGACGCATGCGCGGCATTGTCGCTGGAGGG
>CATOKN010000093.1 GCA_951800425.1 uncultured Lachnospiraceae bacterium | reverse complement strand
CCCCTTAGCAGGAAGGTGCCAGCCTGAGCGAGAAATTCGAACAATAAGAGGATTTTATTTTCGATTACAAAGAAGTTTCTCCGCTGAATAAAGCGGAGTTTTTTATTTCATCCGAAAATAGTCCAAACCAGAGCGGCTTTTTGGAGGAAGCGTTCTGAAAAGGGAATTTTTTTGAGAGGAGTTTTTGATATGGAGAAACGATTATTTACATCAGAATCTGTAACGGAGGGACATCCGGATAAAATTTGCGACGCTGTTTCCGACGCTATTTTAGACGCGTGCATGGAACAGGATCCGATGAGCCGCGTGGCCTGCGAGACGGCGGCCTGTACGGGATTTGTGCTGGTTACGGGTGAAATTACCACGAAAGCAAATCTGGATATTCCGGCAATTGTAAGAAAGACGATTACGGAAATCGGATACGACAGCTCGGAAAAAGGATTTGACGGCAATACCTGCGCCGTTTTTTCCGCGCTTGACAAACAGTCTGCCGATATTGCAATGGGCGTTGACAAGGCTCTTGAGGCGAAAGAAAATAAAATGAGCGACGCGGAGATTGAAGCGATTGGGGCGGGCGATCAGGGCATGATGTTTGGTTACGCCGTGAATGAAACGGAAGAATATATGCCGTATCCTGTTGCCCTGGCCCATAAACTGGCCCGTCGGCTTACCAAAGTACGGAAAGACGGCACGATCTCTTACCTGAGAGCGGACGGCAAGTCTCAGGTATCCGTGGAATACGATGCATGCGGCAAGCCGATTCGTCTGGAAGCCGTTGTGATTTCGTCGCAGCATGATGAAAAGGTAACGCAGGAGCAGATACATGAGGATATTAAGAAGCATGTTTTGGAACCGGTGCTTCCAAAAGATATGATGGATGAAAAGACGAAGATTTTCATCAATCCGACGGGTCGGTTTGTCATCGGAGGCCCGCAGGGCGACGCGGGACTTACCGGACGCAAAATTATTGTGGATACCTATGGCGGATATGCGCGTCATGGCGGCGGCGCTTTTTCCGGAAAGGACTGTACGAAAGTGGATCGTTCCGCAGCCTACGCAGCCCGGTACGCGGCAAAGAATATTGTTGCGGCAGGACTTGCGGAGAAATGTGAAATTCAGCTTGCTTATGCGATTGGCGTCGCACAGCCGACGTCCGTTATGGTCGACACATTTGGCACCGGAAAAGTATCGGAAGAAAAGCTGGTAGAAATTATCCGGGAAAATTTTGATCTGCGTCCGGCCGGAATTATTAAGATGCTGGATTTAAGGCGTCCAATCTATCAGCAGACGGCAGCTTACGGTCATTTTGGAAGAACGGACGTCTCTCTGCCGTGGGAAGCGTTGGACAAAGTGGAAGCGTTAAAGAAATATCTGTAGCGTTTACGTTTGCCTGTTTTATGAAAAATTTAGAATATATTTCAGATTTTTAATGGGATTTGTAAAATTTCATGCTATAATAAGCCATAGGGGCTTTTCAAAAAAGTCCCTGTGGTTTTTTGTTGCAGCAGGTCTTTGTGACTGAAAGTTGGAAAGGGTTTTTTATGAAATTAAAGGCAAGGCTTACCGTTTCTTTTTGCATCATTATATTCGTCCCTATTTTGCTGGCGGTTTTTGTTATTTTTGGTTTCCAGAGATTCCAGATTACGTCGATTGAGGAGACTTATGGCATCAAGGCAAGGAATTATACCGATCTGATGAACCCGGTGCAGCTATTGAGTCAGTATACGAAGAATAATTATAAAAATCTGATGAAAGAAGCCGCGTTGAATCCGGATCAGTTTTTAGATTTGGAATTTCTGGAAAAAAAGAATCGGGAATTGAGCGGCAAATATTCTTATCTGATTGTCCGAAGAGAAGACGATGTGATTTATACCGGCGCGGAGACAGATTTGAAAGAGGATGATTTGCCGGGATATTCGGACAACGATCAGGATTCTGTTTCCGGAACTTATATGAACGGGGACAAGCAGGTGCTGATGAAGCAGATTAATCTGATATTTCAGGACGGCAGGAGGGGCAGCGTATTTATTGTAACAGATTCTTACGAGGTTTTGCCGGAAGTGAAAAGTCTGCTTTTGGATATATGCATTTCCGTTCTGATTATTCTGCTTCTGACGGCTGCAATGCTGATTATCTGGATTTATCAGGGCATTATCCGGCCCATCAAAAAGTTAGAAGCCGCGACGTTAAGCATTCAGCAGGGAAATCTGGATTTTACGATTGCCAGCGAGGGCAATGATGAAATCAGCGAGCTTTGCGGAAGCTTTGAGGAGATGCGCAAGCGGCTGAAAGAATCGTTTGAGCAGCAGATGGCGAGCGAACGCCAGAGCAGGGAGCTAATCAGCAATATCGCGCATGATTTGAAAACGCCGATTACCGCCGTAAAAGGTTATTCGGAGGGGCTTTTGGACGGGGTCGCGGATACGCCGCAAAAGCAGGAAAAATATCTTCGGACAATCAATAATAAGGCAAATGAAATGGACGCGCTGTTAAATGAGCTGACGCTGTACTCGAAAATTGATACGAACCGCATTCCGTACAATTTTAACAAACTGAACGTGGCGGCGTATTTCAATGACTGCATCGAAGAAATGGGCATGGATTTGGAAACGAAGCGCATTGGCCTGGCGTATTTTAATTATGTGGACAATGACGTTATGATTATTGCGGATCCGGAGCAGCTTCGCCGTGTGGTCAATAATATCATTGGAAATTCAGTAAAATATCTGGATAAGGAACAGGGATTTATCAGCATTCGGATTAAAGACGTGGGAGATTTTATTCAGGTTGAAATTGAAGATAACGGGAGAGGAATTGCGTCAAAAGATCTCCCCTATGTTTTCGAGCGGTTTTACCGGGCGGACGCTTCGAGAAATTCCGCAACCGGGGGCAGCGGCATCGGTCTTTCCATTGTAAAAAAAATCATTGAGGATCACGGCGGTAAAATCTGGGCGACAAGCAAAGAATCCGTCGGTACCGTGATGTATTTTGTAATACGAAAATATCAGGAGGTAGTACAGGATGAGCAGAGTGCTGATTATTGAGGATGAGGTAGCAATTGCAGATTTGGAGAAAGATTATCTGGAATTGAGCGGATTTGAGGTTGAGATTGAGAATTCGGGAGAAGTGGGGTTAAACAGGGCGTTAAAGGAAGAATTTGACATGTACATTCTGGATTTGATGCTTCCCGGAGTCGATGGATTTGAAATCTGCAAAAAAATCAGGGAAGTAAAAAATACGCCGATTCTGATGGTTTCCGCTAAAAAAGACGACATTGACAAAATCAGGGGGCTGGGGCTTGGAGCGGACGATTATATTACGAAGCCTTTTTCACCCAGCGAGCTTGTGGCAAGGGTAAAGGCGCATCTTGCCCGTTATGAGCGTCTCATTGGCAGCAGCCAGCAGGAAAACGACATGATTGAAATCCGGGGAATCAAAATCGACAAGACGGCGCGCCGCGTGTGGATTCATGAGGAAGAAAAGCAGTTTACAACGAAAGAGTTTGATTTGCTTTCTTTTCTTGCGGAAAATCCAAACCGCGTATTTACCAAAGAGGAGCTGTTTCGGGAAATCTGGGATATGGAATCCATCGGCGATATTGCGACGGTAACGGTCCATATCAAAAAAATACGGGAAAAGATTGAAATTAATACGGCCAAGCCTCAGTACATCGAGACGATTTGGGGCGTGGGGTATCGGTTTAAGGTATAGCGCATGGAAGAAATTATTTACGAAGATTCGCACGTCATTCTCGTGCATAAGCCCGGAGGAATTTCGGTACAGACCAGACGCATGGGCGAAAAGGATATGGTCAGCATATTGAAAAATTATCGGGCGAACAAAGGAGAACAGCCCTATATAGGCGTAATTCACCGCATTGATCAGCCGGTGGAGGGGCTTCTTTTATTTGCCAAAACAAAAGAAGCGGCGGTAAAATTAAGCGGCCAGTTCCAAAAGCGCGGGATAAATAAAATTTACCGGGCAATTGTAATAAATGAAAAGGGAGTTGCTTTTTCGATTGGAAAGGAAGTTTCTCTTTGCCATTATCTGTTAAAAGACGGCAGGACGAATCTGTCGGAGCCGGTAAAAGAAGGAACGCCCGGCGCAAAAAAAGCGATTTTGCATTATACGGTTTTAAAAACAAATGAAAATCTGGCGGAGGTTCTGATTCGGCTGGAAACCGGAAGGCATCATCAGATCCGCGTGCAGATGGCGGCGGAAGGACTTCCTCTGGCGGGCGACCGCAAATACGGCGGCTTTCAGAAAACGCTGCCGGATAAAGCCGGAAGAGAGGTTGCGCTGTGCGCCGCGCAGATTTCTTTTTTACATCCCAAAACCGGAAAAAAGATGCATTTTGAAATACGGCCTCAAAATTCAATTTTCCAGTTGTTGTAATATTTGCCGGTTGTTTCTTTGCGCGGCTTCGTTTTGTCCCGCATAGAACATATGGAAGCGGCGCATAATTTTCTCATGATGAATATGGAGAAAATGGAAACGGGAATAAAAATTGCAAAATTGCTTGGCGTAACGGCGGCAGTCTATTTGGGAATGAAATTTATTCTCCCGGTAGCGCTGCCATTTTTGATTGCGCTGTTGTTGGCCCGCCTGTTATATCCGCTTGCCATTGCGATTGAGCGGCGAGCCGGATTAAAAAGGCCGGCGGCCCGGTTTGCGGCTTATGGAATTTTTCTTGTCGCTATCGGAGCGTTTTTTGCCGGACTGCTGTATCTGTGCTACCATATGGGCAGTAAATGCCTGGATCATATGGATTACGTTATGGAAAGCGCAAACGGAATGTTCTTCAAATGCTGTGAAAAGCTGGAAGAAATTTCAGGATTCAAAACAGAAGAGATTCAGACGACCATCAGTAATCAGGCCGGAAGCTTTGCGAAAGGCGCGGTGGAATATTCCAAAGAAGCCGGCTGGCAGATGATGGGATTTCTGGCGAAGATGTTTGTTACATTTATCGCGGCGTTTCTGATTTTAAATGATTATGAAAAAATTCGGGCGGGCGTGAAAAAAACGCAGACGGGGCGATATGCCGTCGGTTTGTATCAGGAAATCAAAACGGCTTTGGGAGCATATCTGCGGGCGCAGATGATGATTATGGGCATTGTGACGGCCGTTTGCATTGCGGGCTTGTTCTTACTGCAAATCAAAGGGGCGTTCTGGCTTGGGCTTGCCATTGGAGTGTTCGACGCGCTGCCGTTTCTTGGAACGGGAACCATATTTGTTCCCTGGGCCCTGATCGAGCTGCTTTTGGGAGGATATGTCCATGCCGCCGGATTTCTCGTGATTTACATCGTCTGCAATTTTATTCGTGAAATATTGGAGCCAAAGCTTGTCGGACGCCATCTTGGAATACCGCCTTTAGCCGTTTTGGTCAGTATCTATATCGGACTTTGGGTTTATGGAGGGCCGGGCGTTTTGCTCGGGCCTGTATCAGCTTTGATTATCTGGGAAATTTACCGTTCTTTTTCGCGGTAAGCCGGGCTTTTGTGTATCGGGAGCGCCGTAAAAAAACTTGACAAACCAAAAAGAGGCAGTCCATAATAGAAATGCTCGAAATACACAATAGAAAGGAAGCACAGCCATGGCTAAAGAAAAGAAATTGGTAGAGGCCATTACCTCTATGGAAGAAGATTTCGCACAATGGTATACCGACGTTGTAAAAAAAGCAGAATTGATTGATTATTCCTCCGTCAAAGGCTGCATGATTATCAAGCCGGACGGATACGCCATCTGGGAAAACATTCAGGCGGAACTGGATCGCAGATTTAAAGAGACGGGAGTAGAAAACGTATACATGCCGATGTTTATTCCCGAGAGCCTTTTGAATAAAGAAAAAGATCATGTAGAGGGGTTTGCGCCCGAAGTGGCATGGGTAACGCACGGCGGCTCGTCGCCTCTTCAGGAGAGGCTTTGCGTACGTCCTACGTCGGAAACGCTTTTTTGTGATTTTTATAAAAATTTAATTCAGTCGTACCGGGATTTGCCAAAGCTGTATAATCAGTGGTGTTCCGTCGTACGATGGGAAAAAGAGACGCGGCCGTTTTTGCGCTCCAGAGAATTTTTATGGCAGGAAGGACATACCGCGCATGCCACGGCCAAAGAAGCAGAGGAGCGGACGATACAAATGCTGCGCGTATACGCGGACTTTTGCGAGGAAGAGCTGGCAATTCCCGTAGTCCGCGGCAAGAAGACAGAAAAAGAAAAATTTGCGGGAGCGGAAGCGACTTATACGATTGAAGCCCTGATGCACGACGGCAAGGCGCTGCAGTCCGGCACCAGCCATAATTTCGGGGACGGATTTGCAAAGGCGTTCGGCATTCAGTATACGGATAAAGACAATCAGCTGCAATACGTGCATCAGACGTCCTGGGGTATGACGACCCGTTTGATTGGAGCGGTGATTATGGTGCATGGAGACGATTCGGGGCTTTCCCTGCCGCCAAGAATTGCGCCGACGCAGGCTATGGTGATTCCCATTCAGCAGCACAAAGAGGGCGTTTTGGAAAAGGCGGCGGAATTAAAGGAGCATCTTCAGGCGGCCGGCGTTCGCGCAAGGATGGATGATTCGGAAAAGAGCCCGGGATGGAAATTTTCAGAACAGGAAATGCGGGGCATTCCTATCCGGATTGAAATCGGGCCAAAAGATATGGAAGCGGGACAGTGCGTTCTGGTGCGCCGAGATACAAGAGAGAAGACGGTAGTCGCCCTTTCGGAGCTTGAGGAAAAGGCAAAAGAGTTGTTGGCGCGCATACAGACAGATATGTTTGAGCGGGCGAGAAAACACAGAGACGCCCATATTTTTGACGCGCATAATTATGAAGAATTTACGGAAGCAGTCACGAAAAAGCAGGGCTTTATCCGGGGCATGTGGTGCGGAGAGCAGACGTGTGAAGATAAGATAAAGGAAGATTTTGCGGCGACGGCCCGGTGTCTGCCCTTTGACGATCAGGAAAACATTTCTTCCGTCTGCGTCTGCTGTGGAAAACCGGCGCACCGGTTGGTTTACTGGGGAAAAGCATATTGATGCATACGGAAAATATCCTTTTGCCGGAAAAAGTAGAATTTATTCTGGATACGCTGGAGCATGCGGGTTACGAGGCATATGCGGTAGGAG
>CATOKN010000092.1 GCA_951800425.1 uncultured Lachnospiraceae bacterium | reverse complement strand
TCCCCCATCGGCTCCAACAAGGGCCTTGCAACCCGCGATTTTATACAGATACTCATTGATGAAACAAATCTGCCTGTTATCGTGGACGCGGGGATCGGAAAGCCTTCCCAGGCCTGCGAGGCCATGGAAATGGGGGCGGCCGCCATCATGGCCAATACCGCGCTTGCAACCGCCGGAAATCTTCCATTGATGGCTTCTGCGTTCCGTCAGGCAATTGAAGCCGGAAGAATGGCTTACCGTTCCGGCCTTGGCAGAGTCCTGCAAAGGGGCGCGTCTTCTTCGGATCCTCTGACCGGTTTTTTACATCAGGAGGAGACAATATGACCCAACATCCGTCTGTCACAGATTCCTGCCGTTTTACGCCGGAAGCGCTTGCCAGAAAGCATCTTTTGGAACAGGACCCGTCTTCCCGCAGCAGCCATATGGAATATATGCCTGGAATGGAACAGATTTCATCCGACGTCTGTCAAAAAGTCATGAAACAGATGCATGCTTACGACGCCTCTGCTTACCATGCAAAAGACGTTCAAAATGCACTGATGCATGAAGTTTGCTCCGCAGAAGATTTCAAAGCCCTTTTATCCCCCGCAGCAGAACCGTTTTTGGAACAGATGGCAAAACGGGCGCGTCTGGAGACAGGAAAGCATTTTGGCAACACCGTCTATCTGTTTACGCCGCTATACATTTCCAATTACTGTGAAAACTACTGCGTATACTGCGGCTTTCACTGCTACAATCCCATCAGCCGCAGCAAGCTTTCCATGGAACAGATAGAACATGAAATGAAAATCATTGCCGAAAGCGGCATGGAAGAAATTTTAATTCTCACAGGAGAGAGCCGCTCACAAAGCGACGTTTCTTATATTGGAGAAGCCGTAAAAATGGCCCGGAATTATTTTCGCATGATCGGATTGGAAATCTATCCGTTAAACACAGACGAATATCGCTATCTGCACGCATGCGGCGCAGATTACGTCACCGTCTTTCAGGAAACCTATGACACGAAAAAATATGAATCCCTTCACTTATCCGGTCATAAGCGCGTATGGCCATACCGGTTTCACGCGCAGGAACGCGCTTTGATGGGCGGCATGCGGGGCGTAGCGTTTTCAGCTCTTTTGGGACTTTCTGATTTTCGAAAAGACGCATTGGCCAGCGGACTCCATGCCTGTTATTTGCAGAGGAAATATCCACAGGCGGAAATTTCCTTATCCTGCCCCAGGCTTCGTCCCGTTCGCGGCAATCAAAATATACGGCCGCAAAACATAAGCGAGCGGCAGCTTTGCCAGATAATCTGCGCCTACCGCATATTTCTTCCCTTTGCAGGCATTACGGTTTCTTCCCGGGAAAGCGAATCATTCCGCAACGGCATTGTAAAAATTGCAGCCACCAAAGTATCCGCCGGCGTTTCCACCGGAATCGGCGACCATGAAAGCAAATATTTGGGAAAGGAGGAGATCGGGCAGACGGGCAGCGAACAGTTTGAAATCAATGACAGCCGCAGTTTTTCTCACATGTATCAGGACATGGCAAGAGAAGGATTGCAGCCCGTTTTAAACGATTATCTCTATGTCTGATATTTTATGCGTAACAAGCCGCAGACTCTGTAAAGAAGATTTTCTGACGCGAATCGAAAAAATTGCAGCCGCAAGGCCCAAAGGCATTATTCTTCGCGAAAAAGACCTGTCCCGGCAGGAATATACCTCCCTTGCACAAAAAGTGTTTGACGTCTGCCGTCCATATCAGGTTCCCTGCATCCTGCACAGTTTCGTAAAAACGGCTCTTTGGCTTCATGCAAAAGCCATACATCTTCCCCTGCCGCTTCTTAAAACTCTGACAGAAGAAGAAAAGCAGCGTTTTGACGTCATCGGCGTATCCTGCCACTGTGTGAAAGAAGCCAAAAAGGCCAGTCAGCTTGGCTGCTCCTATCTTACGGTTGGACATATTTTCAATACCGACTGCAAAAAAGGCATTTCCGGAAAGGGCGTTTCTTTTTTAAAGGAAATTGTGCGGGAAAGCAATCTTCCCGTCTATGCCATCGGAGGAATTTGCGAACAAAATATAAATCAAATCAGAGCGACAGGAGCCGCAGGAGCATGTGTCATGAGCCTTTTGATGCAGTGTGCGGATGTAAGCGGCTGTCTTAGAAATTTAGAAAAACCGGAGGAATCCCATGGAATTTCATAAAAACCAATTGCGATTATACGCCATTACCAATCGCGCCCTAACCTGTCCCAAAACGCTTTTTGAACAGACCAAAGACGCGCTGAAAGGCGGCGTCACCATGCTTCAGCTCAGAGAAAAAAATCTGGATGAACAGGCTTTTATCAAAGAAGCAATTCAGATGAAAGAACTCTGCCACAGATATCAGGTTCCGCTTATCATAAACGACAATGTAACCGTCGCCCTAAAAAGCGGCGCAGACGGCGTGCATGTAGGAATCCAGGACATGCCGGTTGGGAAAATACGAAAACAGGCCGGCAGTCATTTCATCATTGGCGCAACCGCAAAAACGGTACAACAGGCAAAACAGGCGGAAGCAGAAGGCGCCGACTATATTGGCGCCGGAGCCATCTTTCCATCTCCAACAAAGAAAAACGCCATCCGCATTACAAAAGAGATGCTCTGTGAAATCTGCTCCTGCGTCTCCATTCCAACCATTGCCGTCGGAGGCGTCAACAAAAACAACCTCTCTTATCTGAGAGGAACCGGCATAAGCGGAATCGCCGTCGTTTCCGCAATCTACGAAGCCAGCGACGCCGCAGAGGCCGCAAAATCTTTAAAGGAAATCATTTCCATGCAAATAAACGGCATGGCAGAACAAAGCGGCGTATGAAAACCGCACTCTCGATTGCCGGAAGCGATTGCAGCGGAGGCGCGGGTATTCAGGCAGACATCAAAACTATGACGGCGCACGGCGTTTTCGCCATGTCTGCCATTACCGCGCTGACCGCGCAAAATACCATGGGCATTTTCTCCGTTTCAGAAATCTCTCCCTCATTTCTGAAAAGCCAGATAGACGCCATATTTGAAGATATATTTCCTGACGCTGTAAAAATCGGCATGGTTCCTTCCGCTCAATTGGTTGAAATCATTGCTGACAGACTCTCTTTTTATAAGGCCAAAAATATTGTAATCGATCCTGTCATGGCTTCTACCAGCGGTTTGTCTCTGACAAAAGAAAACGCCCTTGCGGCCATGAAACGCCGCCTGTTTCCAATTGCGACTTTGATAACGCCCAATATTCCGGAAGCCGAAGCTCTGTCCAACTGCCCGATTCGTTGCAGAGAAGATATGGCAAAAGCGGCGGAAATGATCGGCAAAGCCCACGGCTGCGCCGTTTTATGCAAGGGCGGACATCTTTTAGACAGCGCGGACGACCTGCTTTATGCAAACGAAACAGGCGTCTGGTTTTCGGAAAGCAAAATTTCAAACCCAAATACCCATGGAACCGGATGCACGCTCTCAAGCGCCATTGCATCCAATCTTGCAAAAGGATTTTCACTTTCAGAATCTGTAAATCTTGCAAAAGCATATATGTCTGCGTCTCTGACGCACATGCTGAATCTTGGAAAGGGATGCGGCCCCTTAAACCATACTTTTGATTTGAACAGCCGTTTTGCAAAAGAAATAGAATCTATGCCATAGTTGAAAGGAGCTATTTATGAGAAACTATAAAACACAAATGGAAGCCGCCAAACGCGGCATAATCACGCCTCAAATGCGTCTGGTAGCGCAAAAAGAATTTATGGAACCGGAACAGATAAGAGCGCTTCTGGCCTCCGGAACCGTTGCCATTCCCTGCAACAAAAATCATACCTCCATATCAGCCGAAGGCATCGGAACGGGTCTTCGCACAAAGATCAATGTCAACCTTGGCATTTCCGGAGACTGTAAAAATTATGATCTGGAAATGCAAAAAGCAGATCTTGCACTGAAACTCGGAGCTGAATCCATTATGGATTTAAGCAACTACGGAAAAACAAACGCTTTTCGAAAGGAACTGATTGCAAAATCTACCGCAATGATTGGAACCGTTCCCATGTATGACGCCATCGGATACCTGGAAAAAGATTTGCTTGAAATTACAGCGAAAGATTTTCTGCGCGTTCTTCACGCGCATGCAAAAGAAGGCGTCGATTTTATGACAATCCATGCCGGCATCAACCGCCGGACGATAGAAGCTTTTATGCGGGATAAAAGAAAAATGAACATTGTCTCAAGAGGCGGTTCTTTGTTGTTTGCGTGGATGCAAATGACGGGAAACGAAAATCCGTTTTATGAATTCTACGATCAGGTATTGGACATCCTGGCAGAATACGATGTGACGATAAGTCTTGGAGACGCGCTGCGGCCCGGCTGCATCGACGACAGCACCGACGCCGGACAGATTTGCGAACTGATTGAACTGGGAAATCTGACGAAACGCGCCTGGGAGAAAAACGTCCAGGTTCTGGTTGAGGGTCCGGGACATATGGCAATGAATGAAATCGAAGCAAATATGAAGCTGCAAAAGCGGCTATGCCACAACGCGCCGTTTTACGTACTTGGCCCTATTGTTACAGACATTGCGCCTGGCTATGACCATATTACATCTGCCATCGGCGGCGCGATTGCCGCGGCAAGCGGAGCCGACTTCCTCTGTTACGTAACGCCGGCGGAACATCTGCGGCTCCCGAATCTGTCGGATGTAAAAGAAGGCCTGATTGCAAGTCAGATTGCCGCTCATGCCGCTGATATTGCAAAAGGAATTCCTCATGCAAGAAAGCGTGACAACGCCATGGCAAAAGCACGCCATAAAACAGACTGGAACGCCATGTTTGATTTGGCCCTTGATAAAGACAAAGCAAAAGAATATTTTGAAAGCACGCCGCCGTCCGATCAGCATACCTGCTCTATGTGCGGCAAAATGTGCGCCGTACGAACGACCAATCTGATTTTGGACGGCAAAGAAGTGGCATTCTGCCCGGAAAAATAAGCGTTTTATTTACTGGAAGCAAAGGAAATACGGCTGACTGCCTTTAAGGCGTATCCATAGCCCCATACGCACATCGGCATCAGGCAGACACAGTATGGCAGCGTATACTGCCCCTTTGCTTCCCAGAAAATATGAAACAAAAACCCGCCGATAAAAATCACTGGCAGCAGCATTTCAGAAGCTGTTATTTTCTTCCATTTTCCAATTACAAAAAGAAGAGAGAAGAAATACAAAAAAGTCTGAAAGAAATTGCAGAACATCACATAGGCTCCCGACAACCGGCCGCCGCCGGAAAATAAATTTTCTAACGGACGCGCCAGCCGTATGTTTGAAGCCCGATTCTGCTGAATCCAAATACTTTCATACGTCGGCTCGCTCCATTCGGAAGAAAGCTTACGATACATAAAATCCGCACCGTACGCGGGATCTTCTTTCATTACCTGCAGCCGTTCCAAAAGATTCTCTTTTCCACATTCCGCAGCTTTTTTTACGTCGTAACGCATATTTTCAAACACCATCGTATGATACCCGGACCACCAGCCCGGCGCCAGAGTCCCTTCCTGAAATCCCATCGCCACAAATAAAATATACGGAATTCCTCCGTTAGAAATAATGTTCGTCTGATGCTGCGTAAATACTTTCACGCCTATTCCGGAAACAGCAACAGACGCCGCCAGAACGACAATGACGGCAGCATGACGCAAATTTGCTTTTCTTAAAAAATCATAAAAAAGAATTGCGGCAAACGCTACAGCAAAAATAAGATAATTGCTTTTCAGCATTTTCGCAGCCACAAGCAAAACGATACAAAACGCCGCGTGAAACAGCTTACCGGAATCCATATATTTCGTCAGCTGTACGCAGGCGGCAAGAGCCAGAAACAACCCTGGCGTCGTACCGTATACAAACGTCACATAAAACAAAAACGGCACAAACAAAAAAGATACCGCCAAAAAACCGCCGACAGGAAGTTCTCCTTTGAACCGCCGATACAATTTCTGCAGCAGATATAAAACGCCAACCGTAAAAAAGCAATTGGCCGCCTGATAAACAAAAACATAATTTCTTCCAAACACCAGATATAAAATGGAACAAAGATAGGCAAGCGGAATCTGATGCGGCTGATTATAAAGATACCCTCCCGGCAGAAAATCCTGATAGTTTCCGCTTCCGATATGCTCTGCAATCTCCAGCAGAATGCCGGAGTCGCCTTTGGGCCAAAGCTGCGTAAAGCAAACCAGGGTAAAGAGAAGAACACCAAGCGCCAGATAAAAATATTTTGGCCGAATCTGTCTGCGAAACCTTTTCATAAGCACAGTTCCAATCAGACAGGCCATGCCAAGGACTGCAATATGCCAAAAAGGATTGTCGTTTTGATAAGAGACGATTTCGTCGCTGTTTATCGTACAGGTTCCTATGACGGAAATGACAAATAGAAACAACAGGATTGCCCCAAACAGGCCAAGTACAATATTTTTTATAAGTTTAACTGCATGATTCATAATATACCCCGTTGCTTTCAATTGAAACTTCCAGACCGTCTTCCGACAATCTGCGAAAAAAACTTCGCTGCACGGATGGATCTGCCAGCACGGAACTAAACGATACCATCAGCTTATCTCCATAAGAACAGATGGTTCCCTTCAGCGGCTGTCCTTTTGACATAGCAAGAAATGCCCCAAACATCTGAATATACGGCTCATAAGCTTCCTCTACGCTGATGTTTCCGATATTTGTCACTGTCGTCGTATTTGCCAGAGCCGCTTTTGTATAAACAAAACGAATGGCCAGATTTTTCAAAAACAAAGGCACCGCCCTTGCAATCAGATTTTTTTCATTGGAAACATTGTAAGAAAACAGATTTTCCAAATGCTCTTTGGTGATTTGCTCCCGTAGGCTTTTTTTTGTTATCTCAAGCACTTGTGGAAATGGAATGTCTTCTTTTTGGGGCAAAAACTCTGCCGAAACCATAACAAAAAAATTTTTTGTCGTAATAGAATGAAAAAACGGCCGAAGATTCACCGGTACGGCTACGCGAATAGGCGCATTCTGGGAAGTTCCATGCAAATATTCCGTATAAATACTGTATATGCACGCCGCCACTAAATACTCATTGATGCTTGCGCCATACCGGGCAGAAACTTCTTTTAACGCTTTCACACTGACTATCCCGTGAATCACTCCGAATTCGCCCTTACTTAACCGTTCTCCTTTTAAC
>CATOKN010000091.1 GCA_951800425.1 uncultured Lachnospiraceae bacterium | reverse complement strand
GACCCGAAAGATATAGCGAAATTTATGGAGAAAAGGAAGAAAGCGAATGCAGGAAACAAGTAAATATACAGTTTTCAACATTCGTGAGTATTTGGGCGATGGAAGTCATGGACTCGGAGAGGACACGTTACATCAGGTTTTTTCCGAGTTTTCATGTAAGATAAACCCGGATGTTGAAAGATTCATAAAGAAACAATCCATTGAGTTTGCAAAAAAACAGCAGTCGGTTACATATCTGGTATTTTCAACGGAAGATGCGGAGCTGGTTGGATATTTTGCGCTCACAATCAAGCCGATTACCGTAAATGCGGAACCATTCAGTAATACCATAAAAAGAAAACTGTCAAGAGTAAGCACATTGAATGAACAGGATCAGACCTATAATCTTGCGGCATACCTGATTGCCCAGCTTGGAAAAAATTATAACAACGGCGCAAACGAACGCATTTCAGGTAAAGAATTGTTAGGGCTTGCGATACGACAGATACAGCAGTTACAGTATTTAGCGGGAGGCATGGTTGTTTTTTTGGAGGCAGCGGACGAGGAAAGGCTTTTGTCTTTCTATCGTGCGAATGGTTTTCAGCGGTTCGATACAAGACTGACAGATTCTTCTAAAGAGGAGCCGCATGAGCTGATACAGTTATTAAAGTTGTTGTAAAGAAAAATTTTATAGTAAGAGTAACTTTAGGTGCATGGTAGAGAAAAAATCAATACCATGCACTTTTTGTTGTGGGGATACCGTCTTGAAAATATTCTGGACGGAATTTTTATGTGGAAAAAATAAAGGAAAATAACATATGGCAGATGCAAAAACAAAAAAAGCAGAAAGTAAAAGAGATAGTCAATCATTTATGCCCATCGTAATTCCTATGAAGCACCACCGCAAGAGCATAATTATGGAGGAGAAACAGACAATTGTGGCTTGCGGAGCTTGATACAAAGAATCACTTACAGTATAATCAGGGAAGCAAATCCTGAAAGGAGGAAATTACTGAAATGCTGCTGTCTTTTTTTCAGCTTTCCCTTGCCATCCGTAATGTATGGCCCAAACGTATGAGTCTGAAAGCGTTTGCCGCGCTATACCTGCTGTTGTTGCTTGCGGGAATGCCTGTAACGCTTCTGGCATGTATACCGTATGGTCTGTTTGGCATTTTGGTGGCAGTTTGTATTTTTGGACTGGCTGTTTCACGGGACACCGCACCCCAGAATGTCTGTATGGGAATGATGGGAGCTGTGCTTGCCGTTTTAACAGATAATTTACTGTCAAATCTTTTAAATATGATGATTCCCATGGATTTATCAAATCAGCAGGATATTTCCTTTGGCGTTGTGCTGATTAGGATTTTATTGTTTTATTTCATTACGCTGCTTTGCGGCAGACTGCTTAAAAAACTACTGCTGTCAGGAAAAGGTGTTTTTCGTCTTTCGCAGACGTGGTATTTGATTGACGCCGTATTGCTGCTCCTTATTACGATCTACTTGTTCGACAATCTGATACCGGGGCAAGACGGCTCTTTCGGCAAAATGATTTATAATAATGTTTTACATGTTTCAGGGTATCTGCTCGTTATGCTATTTTTGTTTCTGGCTATGCGCCGTTCCTATCTGGAACAAATACAAACAGAGGCAAAGCAGAAATCTTTGCGGGATTTACAGGATTACACGCACAATTTGGAAGTTATGTATCATGGTCTGCGCTCTTTCAAGCATGATTACGTGAATATTTTGCTTTCTCTCTCCGGTTATATTGAAAATGGCGATATGAATGAATTAAAGGGATATTTTGAAAACAAAATTTTTCCAACCAAGAACCTGATTGACCAGGGCGATTACAAGCTGAATCAGCTTAGTCACATCGGCGTGTTGGAAATCAAAAGCCTGCTTTCCGCAAAAATGATTTACGCGCATGATTCTGGGATTGATGTCACAATTGATATTCCCGATAAAGTAGACAGTTTTCTGATAGACACCGTAGATCTTGCCAGGATACTTGGAATCTTTTTAGACAATGCGATGGAAGCCGCTTTGGAGACAAAACAGCCGCAAATAGGGTTACATATCATTCCAAACGGGAACGGCGTGTCAATCACCATAAGCAACAGCTTTCGGGATAACGGCGAGGCGCTGCACAGGTTAAAACAAAAAGGCTTTAGCACAAAGACGGGACATCAGGGAATCGGGCTTTCCAACGCTCAGAAAATCATCCGTTCCTATGACAATGTATTGTGGGAAACAACCATGCAATGTGATTGCTTTGTGCAGCATATGGAACTTGCTGACAGAAAGGAGTGACATAATATGCTAAATATTTTTGTGTGTGAAGATAATGCCGTACAGCGGCAGATAATTGTGAAAACCATTCAAAACGCTGTGCTGATAGAAGAACTGGATATGCAGCTTGTTTTCGATGCGGGCGACCCTTACGTACTGCTGGAAAAAGTTAAGACCAGCCAGAATACGGGCATTTATTTTCTTGATATTGATCTGAACAGCAATATGAACGGAATAAAGCTGGCGCAGCAAATCAGATTGTTTGATCCCCGGGGTTTTATCATATTCATAACCGCGCATTCTGAGCTAAGCTACATGACATTTCAGTATCGGGTGGAGGCGATGGACTTTGTATTAAAAGACAATCCTGCCGAAGCAAAAGTGAAAATCAGAGAATGCCTGATCCATGCAATGGAACGCTATACGCTTGAGACGAATAAGACGCATAAAGTTTATACGATTGAAGCCGGCGGACGAAAAATCAGCGTAGACTATGACGATATTTTCTTTTTTGAAACTTCCGGAAATATCCATAAAATCATTCTTCATGCGAAAGACCGACAAATTGAATTTTACGGTACGATGAAAGAACTGGCGGACAGATTAGGAGAGAATTTTGTGCGCTGCCATCGGTCATTTCTGGCAAACAGGAAGAACATAAAAGAAGCGGACGCGAAAAAACGAATCATTTATTTTACCAACGGGGAAACCTGCCTGATGTCAGCGCGCATGATGAAATGGCTCTGAAAGCCGGAGTCTGTAGCCGGGGAGGTCATGCTTGACATTTCGTATTACGGAAAATATAATAGCATGTATCAGCAGACGATAACAGAAACGCTCAAAACGGGAGTTGTATTATTGTATAAAACTTGTAAATAAGGAAACGTCTGCGCGACGGTATTTTTTTCGAGAAAATGAAATTCAGATACAAAAAACAAGAATACGGAGGAAGATTTATGGCTTTAGCAAAGAAGCCCGTAACCGGGATGAAAGATATATTGCCGGAAGAAATGCAGATTCGGGATTATGTAACCGGAATCATCAAAGATACGTACCGCAGTTTCGGCTTTACCCCAATTGAAACGCCCTGCATGGAAAATATCGGGAATTTGTGCAGCAAGCAAGGCGGGGAAAATGAAAAGCTGATTTTTAAAATATTAAAAAGAGGAGAAAAATTAAAACTGGATTGCGCAGAAAGCGAAGCGGATTTGGTGGATATGGGAATGCGTTACGATCTCACGCTGCCGCTGGCAAGGTTTTATGCCAATCATGCAAACAACCTGCCGTCTCCTTTTAAAGCGCTTCAGATTGGAAGCGTCTGGAGAGCGGACAGGCCCCAGAGAGGGCGTTACCGCCAGTTTACGCAATGTGATATTGACATATTGGGCGAACCGTCTCATCTGGCTGAAATCGAGTTGATTTTAGCAACGACGGCGACGCTTGGGAAGCTGGGATTTTCCGGTTTTGAAATTCGAATCAATGAACGGGAAATTTTAAAGGCGATGGCGGCTTACAGCGGATTTCCCGAAGATTCCTATGAGAACATATTTATTATATTGGATAAAATGGATAAAATCGGCCCGGACGGCGTCGAAAAAGAGCTAAAAGAAAGTGGATTTAAAGAAGAATCCATTTCAAAATATCTGGATTTATTTCAGATGGCAGAAAAGGGACAGACGGGAATAAAGGCAATTGAGTCGCTTTGCAGCAGACTTTCAGGATTTTTGGAAGAGCAGGTCGGACAAAGACTTCAGGAAATTATAGAAAGCGTGGAGCAGACGAAAGAAGCGGATTTTCAGATGGTATTTGATCCTACGCTGGTGCGCGGCATGGGATATTATACCGGAACGATTTTTGAGATTGCCATACCGGAATTTGGCGGAAGCTGCGGCGGCGGGGGACGCTACGATAAAATGATTGGCAATTTTACCGGCGGGGCAGTTCCGGCCTGTGGATTTTCCATCGGATTTGAGCGCATTATCCTGCTGCTTATGGAACAGGGCTTTCAGATTCCAAAGCAGCCGAAAAGAACGGCGTATCTGATTGAAAAAAATTATCCGGCCGAAAAGCTTTGCGAAGTGATGAAAAAAGCGCAGCAAGCCAGAAGAGACGGACAGCAGGTGCTTGTGGCGCGCATGAATAAAAATAAAAAGTTCCAGAAAGAAAAGCTGACGGCAGAAGGATATGAAACCTTTGAAGAATTTTTCAATAAATAATGCGGGAGGAAAACATGGCAGAGTCAATGAAGGGGCTGAAGCGGTCCCACAGGTGTACGGAAGTATCAAATCAAAATATCGGAACATGCGTTACCGTAATGGGATGGGTGCAGAGAAGAAGAAATCTGGGCGCGCTCATTTTTATCGATTTGAGAGACCGCTCCGGTTTATTGCAGGTCGTATTTGATGAAAACAGCGTAGGCAGCGAGGGCTTTGCAAAAGCGGAGCTTTTGAGAAATGAATTTGTCGTTGCCGTGACGGGAAAGATACAAAAGAGGGAAGCGGCGGTAAATGAAAATTTAAAAACAGGAGAAATAGAGCTGATTGCAGAGCAGATTCGCATTTTATCCGAGTCTGACACGCCTCCGTTTCCAATTGAAGAAAACAGCCAGACGAAGGACGAGCTTCGCTTAAAGTATCGGTATCTGGATTTGAGAAGACCGGACATCCAGAAAAATATGATGCTTCGCAGCAAAGTCGTGTATCTGATGCGGGAATTTATGGCGAACGAAGGATTTCTTGAAATCGAAACGCCGATTCTCTGTAAATCCACTCCGGAAGGAGCCAGGGATTATCTGGTGCCAAGCCGCGTGCATCCGGGAAGCTTTTATGCCCTTCCGCAGTCTCCGCAGCTGTTTAAGCAGCTTTTGATGTGTTCCGGTTACGATCGTTATTTTCAGATTGCCAAGTGCTTCCGAGACGAAGATTTAAGGGCGGATCGGCAGCCGGAATTTACACAGGCGGATATGGAGTTATCTTTTGTAGACGTTGACGATGTCATTGAGGTCAATGAACGCCTGCTACAATATGTGTTTGAGAAAGGGATAGGAGTCAGATTACAGCTTCCGTTTCAGCGGATGCCCTGGCAGGAGGCAATGGATCGCTTTGGCTCCGATAAGCCGGACATTCGGTTTGGCATGGAACTAAAAGATGTTTCTCAGATTGTAAAGCGCTGCGGATTTGGCGTATTTACAGGAGCATTGGAAGCGGGAGGCTCCGTTCGGGGAATTAACGCCGAGGGCCAGGGGGCAATGCCGAGAAAGAAAATTGACAGGCTGGTGGAGTTTGCAAAGGGATATGGAGCAAAAGGACTTGCGTATCTTTCTATCCAGGAAGACGGAAGCTATAAATCTTCCTTTGCAAAATTTATGACGGAAGAAGAGCTGTCTGCCCTGGCGGAAGCCATGAATGGAAAACCGGGCGATTTGCTTTTGTTTGCGGCAGATAAAAATAAAATTGTCTGGAATGTGCTGGGCGCGCTGCGCCTGGAGCTTGCAAAAGAGCTTGGGCTTTTGGATCCGGAGGACTATCGGTTCCTGTGGATTACGGATTTCCCGCTGTTGGAGTGGTCGGAAGAAGAAGGACGTTATATGGCCATGCATCATCCTTTTACGATGCCAATGGAAGAGGACTGGGATAAAATTGATTCAAGTCCCGGAGAAGTCAGGGCGAAAGCATACGATATTGTGTTGAATGGAACGGAGCTTGGCGGAGGTTCCGTCCGTATCCATCAAAATGACATTCAGGAAAAAATGTTTGAGGTTCTGGGCTTTACGAAAGAAAGCGCGTATGAGCAGTTTGGATTTTTGCTGGACGCGTTTCGTTACGGCGTGCCGCCTCACGCAGGACTGGCCTATGGAGTAGACCGCATGGTGATGCATATGGTACACGCCGATTCCATTCGAGACGTGATTGCGTTTCCAAAGGTAAAAGACGCCTCCTGCCTGATGACGGAAGCGCCGGGTACGGTAGACGAAAAGCAGTTGGAAGAACTGCGGCTGAAAATAAATGAATGATGCGCTTGATAAGTGGATGTCCGGGAAACCGGGCATCCTTTTTGCGTACGGCAACATGCACCATTTCGAAAAAAGCGCATACAATAATGAGAAAACCATGGCAGGAGTAACAAATTGGCGGTAATTGTAATAGATGCCGGGCACGGGGGACGTCATTTGCGCAGGTAAATAATAAAATTCACAGAGAAAGGAAGCTGCTGTTCTTGTATCAAATGAAATATGTGTTACTGAGAACAGAGTGAACAGTAACAAACATGTGTGAGAGGACAAGCTTTATACGGAATTAGTGTTGCTAAAAGCTGTTGCAGAGGTTATAATATAAATAATCCAATTCATGAATCTTATATAATATTCATTACAAAGAATGACTATATGAAAATGGGATTGCCGCTATATCATGTAAAGTTGGTAAGACATTTCAAAGAGACGGAAGGAGGCCGAAGTTAAATGAGTAAGGTAATGTAGGAAAGAATTCATGTTGTAGATATTTGAGATATTGTAAAAAAGAAAATAGTATTAACTTTGAGGAGGCCTGGTCTGATGAATATAAAAGCTGGCAATATTGAATCATTTTATGCATCATATTATGAAAGAAAAGAGAGAGAGGAACAAGTTACAACACAGGTTGAAATAAATAAAAAAGATAAGTTAGCGATAGATGACAAAGAAAAAGGGGCAGCGACGGATTTGTTTGGACATAAGGCGGCAGAAGTTATTTTGTCTGATGAAGGAAAAAGAAGATCTGAAGCGCTGCAGCAGGCAACATTTTTTGAATTGCCGATTGCCATTGGAAAAAGAGGATATTATGGCAATCTATATTGTTGCATTCCAACAGAACAAGTAGAAGATTGTGCATTTGCATTAGAAGGAATGGAGAGATGGAATGTATTTGATGATTATCTTTCTTATTGTGGTTTTTATGATAACATGGAGGAAGATGATATAGAGAAATTAAGAGATACAATGAGCCATATTTTAGTTCGTACTTCAGATAGTATAGATA
>CATOKN010000090.1 GCA_951800425.1 uncultured Lachnospiraceae bacterium | reverse complement strand
AAGGAAGTGTATCAGGCGTTAAAGGAGAGCGCCAAGGAAGAATGCGAACTCTATCATTTAAGCACAAATATGTGTCCGAAAAACCGGAATGACGAATTAAACGCCATAAAAGCGGCGCAGAAGAAGAGAAAGAAGATGATTTGCGTCAGCACGCAGCTGGTAGAAGCGGGAGTCAATCTTTCCTTTGGATGCGTTATCCGTTCGATTGCGGGACTCGACAGCATAATTCAGGCGGCGGGACGCTGCAATCGTCATAAAGAGAGGGACGTTTTTGGAAAGGTTTATATTGTTAAGCTTACGCAGGAAGCGGAGCATATCGAAAAGCTTTTTGAAATCAAACACGCCCGCTTGGCCTGTGAACGGCTTTTGTATGAATTCAGGCAAAGTCCGGAAGCGTTTGGACACGCGCTGGATTCGCAGTCTGCGATATTCAGATTTTATAAGCTGTATTACCATGCGCTTGGCGCAAACGTGACAAAATATCCGTCTTCCATTGGAGAGACAAGCCTGGTGGAATTGCTTGGAAAAAATGAAATGGGAAGAATGCAGTATTTCAGGAACCATAGAGGAACAATGCCAAAAGGCCCGTTACAGCAGGCATTTCAAACGGCAGGAGAAGAGTTTGAGGTCATATCGGACGATGCAAAAGTATCGGTTGTCATTTCCTATGATGAGACGGCAAGGCAGCTTATGGATGCTTTGGAGACGGAACGGAGTCTGTCCGGACAAAAGAAACTGCTGCAAAGACTGCAGCCTTATACGGTGGGAATTTCACCGTTTCTGAAAGAAAAACTTAAGCACGCCTTATATCCGATTGGAGATACGGGAGCGCTTGCGTTAAATATGGATTACTATGATACAAAGCTGGGAGTTTTGGAAGTATCTCAAAACAGGTTTTTGGATTTTTAACAGGGAGGTGAGACGGTGAAAAAATATCGAAACACAATTGAATTTGAAGTATATGGCGATTACGCGCTGTTTTCCGATCCGGTTACGCGCGTGGGAGGAGAAAAATCAAGTTATCATATTCCAACTTACGAGGCGTTAAAGGGGATTGTGGAAAGCATTTACTGGAAACCGAGCATTATGTGGATTGTGGACGCCGTACGTATTATGAAGCCGATTCAGACGGAGACGAAAGGCGTGCGTCCGATTGCATATAACGGGGGAAATGAGCTGGCTTATTATACATATTTGAAAGACGTCTGCTATCAGGTCAGGGCGCATTTTGAGGTAAATTACAATCATCCGGAATTGGTTTCGGACGGAAAAAATGAAAACAAGCATCACAACATTGCAAAACGCATGGTAGAGCGGGGCGGCCGCAGAGACGTCTTTTTGGGGACGAGGGAATGCCAGGCGTTTGTCGAACCATGTGAATTTTTGTCGAAAGACAGTTATTATGACAATGTGGAGGAAATTGCCTATGGATTTATGTACCACGGCATTACGTATGCGGACGAAGCCATTCTGCCGGAAGAGAAAAACAAAATGACTGTAAATTTCTGGCGTCCGGTGATGAAAAAAGAGGGAACTAAGGGAGGCGTAATTACATTTATACGGCCGGAAGCATGTAAGGAAAAACGATTCATTAAAGAAATGAGCGTCAGAGAATTTGGCAAAGATGCTTTTTCGGGACTTGGGGAGTTTACAGAAGAGGAGGCGGCGGATTGAACTGGGAAGGGGTATTGTTAGATTTATATGAGAAAAATCGTTCTAAGGCAGGAGTGATTGAGTATAAGGAATATGAAAAGAACGGGAAAAAAGAGTACGAATCGTATTTTCTTCTTCCATTGTTTCATACAACCGCCAAAGCGCAGATTGAGGTAACGATAGATGAACAGGGAAAATTTTTGGATGCGTCAAAGGTAATCAAGGAAGACGCTATGACCATTATTCCGATGACAGAAAAATCCGGAAGCAGAACATCAAGTACGGTTGCGCCGCATCCGTTGTGCGATAATTTAAAATATGTAGCCGGAGACTATGAAATATATGTCAAAGATAAATCGAAAGATGTATTAAAATATTATAATTCATATATGTCAGAATTAGAAAAATGGCATTTATCTGAGTATGCGCATGATAAGGCAGATGCGGTGTATCGTTATCTGAAGAAGAAACGGTTAATAAAGGATTTGGTAAACAATCATATTTTAGTATTAAAAGAAGGATTTCTGGATGATACGGTAAAATTACACAGTGATATACAGAGCAAGGCTTTTGTGCGATTCATCATTCGTCAAAAAATAACAGATGAAATTTCAGAGGAAACATGTTGGAAAGACCGCTCATTACATGAGTGTTTTATTGCGTATAGTCGTTTTTTGCAGAAAGAAAAAGAGCTGGATTACCTGACTGGAAAATTAGAAACGCCCTGGTATTTTCATTCGAAAAAAATCAGAAACGAGGGAGACGGGGCAAAGCTGATTTCTTCGAATGACAAAGATTATTATACGTTTCGCGGGCGTTTTGCGAGTAAGGAAGAGGCTTTTTCGATTGGCGGCGAGACGTCTCAGAAGATTCACAATGCTTTAAAGTGGATGATTCGAAAACAGGGGCGGCATTTTGATTCGCTGACTTTTGCGGTATGGGAATCGAATTTATCCGATATGGCAGAGTGGGATGCGGATACGGAAACGATTGGTTCGGATTATAAAAAAAATCTGCCTGACGGTTCTGTAGAAGCAGTTGATTGCAGAAACGACAAGGAGTATGCGAAAGCAAATGACATATATGAGAACGATATGGAGCAGACAGATGCGGAGAGTATATTTGAAAATGATGTAGAGTATGAAGCGGACGGCATGTTTGAAGATGATATGGAGCATGAAACGGACGGTATGTTTAAGGATGATATAGAATATGAATCTCACACGCCGTTTCGTCCGGATGGGAATTCCATTACTGCAAGACAGTTTTACCAGGCGTTATATGGGTATCGAAGCAGGATAAGCAATGCTTCCAGAATGATTCTGATGGCGTTTGACGCGGCTACGACGGGACGTCTGGCTCTGGCGGAATATAAAGTTTTGGAAACGGGAAGATATTTGGAAAATATGGAACGATGGCACAGACAATGTTCCTGGGTACATACGAAATTTAAAGATGGGAAGAAAATGGATTATATTGGAATTCCAGGCGTAAAGGAGATTGCAGATTTTTTATATGGGTCAGATTCCGATGCGAAAAAAATTTTAACGATCCATGACAAAAACGGCAAACGCCTCTATGCCGAAATCAGCAAACGGCTTTTGCCGTGCATATGGGACGGCAGAAATCTTCCGTACGATTTGGTTATGCATGCCGTAGGCAGGGCGTCTGCGCCGCAGACGTATAAAGAACGCTACAATTGGGAAAAGGTTTTGGCGCTTGCATGTTCTTTTGTAAAAAAATACAGATATGACAGGATGAAGGAGGAATGGAACGTGGCACTGGACGAAAATTGTAAAAACAGGGATTACTTATATGGAAGGCTGCTTGCGATTGCAGACAGAGTGGAATACCGCACGTTTGAAAAAGAGCGGGATTCCGGGAGAGAAACGAATGCGAAACGGTATATGAGCATGTTTTCACAGCGGCCGTTTGAAACCTGGAAAGTAATTGAAGAAAATTTGCAGCCTTATCTGAATAAATTGAAAATAGCTGAACGGCGGCATTATGAAAATTTGCTGGACGGCGTTTGCGATTTGTTTGAAGCCGATGATTTTTGTAAAAATACGAAACTGGACGGCCTGTATCTTCTGGGATTTCACAGCCAGTCTTTTGCTATGAAAAACGTAAAATATGAAGAAAATTAGGGGAGGAAGAAAATATGAGCGAATTAAAAGGAAAAATTGATTTTACACTATTCATCAGCGTTACCAATGCAAATCCAAACGGGGATCCGCTGAATGGAAACAGACCGAGAATCAATCTCGACGGATATGGAGAGATTTCCGACGTATGTATCAAAAGAAAAATACGAAATCGGCTGCAAGATCTGGGACAAAAGATTTTTGTGCAGTCAGACGACCGGGCAGACGATACGTGCAAAAGTCTGAAAGAACGAGCGGACAGCAATGAGAAATTGAAAGCGGAGATGGGGAAAAAGAAGAAAGCAGACAGAGATATTTGCGCGTCTCTTGCCTGTGAAGAGTGGATAGACGTAAGGGGATTTGGACAGGTGTTTGCGTTTAAAGGAGAGGGAGGCTCTTCAAAAGGAGATGGGGTTTCTTTTGGCGTGCGGGGGCCCATTTCCATTCATCAGGCAGTCAGCCTTTCGCCTGTGGAAGTAATCAGCATGCAGATTACAAAAAGCGTAAACAGCGTGCCTGGGGAGGGCAAAGGGCCGGATACCATGGGAACCAAACACCGGATTGGATTTGGCGTTTATAAGGTGATGGGAAGCGTCAATGTACAGTTGGCGGAAAAGACAAAATTTTCTCAGGAGGACGCGGAGCTTTTGAAAAAAGCGCTGCAGACATTGTTTGAAAATGACGCTTCTTCTGCAAGACCGGAGGGGAGCATGGAAGTGTGCAAAATGTATTGGTGGCAGCATAAGGAGAAAATGCCGGCGGTATCCAGCGGAAGAATCCAGCGGGGATTTTCTGTTTGCGACGTGGCCGCTCCGAAAAAATTTGAGGAATATCAAATTGACTGGAAGCTGGACGGATGCGTAGAACCGGAGGTATATGATTTTGTATGAGGAAGATGAATTTCTTCAGTTGTCGGGCATACAGCATTTTGCTTTTTGCCGGAGACAATGGGCGCTTGCGTATCTTGAAATGCAGTGGCAGGAAAATGTAAGGACGGTGGAGGGGAAGCTGCTGCATGAAAAGGCGCACGATGCTTCCATAAAAGAAAAACGGGGAGATTTGCTGATTGTCCGGGCGTTGCCGGTGCATTCCAGAGAAATCGGCATAAGCGGAGAATGCGACGTGGTGGAATTTCACAAATCGAAAGACGGCGTGCCGCTTTTGGGACAGAAAGAAAAGTATCGGGCCGTACCTGTGGAATATAAGCGGGGAAGTCCCAAAAAAGACGATATAGACGCTCTGCAGATAGCGGCACAGGCGCTTTGCTTGGAAGAGATGCTGTGCTGTGAGATTCCTTATGGATATATTTATTACGGAGAAACGAGGCACAGGGAGAAAATAAGCTTTGATGATGCGCTGCGAAAAAAAGTGAGGGATTTGTTTTTGGAAATGCATAAATATGGTGCGCAGCAATATACGCCGAAAGTAAAGCGAAGTAAGAAGTGCAATGCGTGTTCGCTGAAAGATATGTGTCTGCCTATGCTGAATCAGGAAATTTCCGTAAAAGACTATATTTGTCTTCGGATTGGTGAGAAAGAAGGTGTGGAATGAAGCGGTTGCTGAACACTTTGTATGTGACGGGAAAGAACCGTTATCTTTCTTTGGATGGGGAAAATGTGGTTGTGCTGGAACAGCAGGAGGAAATCGGAAGAGTGCCGCTGCATAATATTCAGGGAATTGTGACGTTTGGATATACTGGGGCCAGTCCGGCTCTGATGGGGGCCTGTGCTGAGCGAAATATAGATTTGAGTTTTATGTCCGGAAACGGCCGTTTTCTGGCAAGGGTATCCGGTGAAATTAAGGGAAATGTCATATTGCGCAAGAAGCAATATCAGGTCAGTGAAAATGAGGAGGAGAGCATAAAGCTGGCAAGGAATTTTATCACGGGAAAAATTTATAATTCCCGGTGGATTTTAGAGCGGGCAATCAGGGATTATCCGCTTCGCATTGACGTAGATAAAGTAAAAGCAAAGTCCGTGTTTTTACATCAGAGCCTGGATTCCGTCAGAACATGCGAAAACAGCGCAACGCTTCTTGGTTTGGAGGGGGAAGCGGCGTCGGTCTATTTTTCTGTATTTGATGATTTGATTTTACAGCAAAAGGAGACGTTTTATTTTCATGGCAGAAATAAACGGCCGCCATTGGATTATGTGAATGCGATGTTGTCTTTTGCGTACAGTCTGTTGGCCGGAATGTGCGGCGCGGCGCTGGAAGCAGTGGGACTGGATCCGTACGTTGGATTTTACCATACGGACAGGCCAGGCCGCATGTCTCTTGCATTGGATTTGATGGAGGAGTTTCGGGGAGTCATGGCTGACAGGCTTGTATTGACGCTGATTAATAAGAGAACGCTGAAAGCATCTGATTTTTTAAAGAAAGAAAGCGGAGCGGTTCTTTTGACGGAGAGCGGGAGAAAGACGTTTTTGCACGCATGGCAGGAGCGAAAAGGCGAGATGATAAAGCATCCATTTTTAAATGAAAAAATAGAGTGGGGCATGGCCCCTCATGCACAGGCTATGTTATTGGCCAGGCATTTAAGAGGCGATCTGGATGAGTATCCGCCGTTTTTCTGGAAGTAGGTGAATGGAAATTATGCTGATATTGGTTACTTATGATGTAAATACGGAAACTGCGGCAGGACGCAAACGGCTTAGAAAAGTGGCGAAGCAGTGCGTGAATTATGGGCAGAGAGTGCAGAATTCTGTTTTTGAATGTCAGGTGGATTCTGTGAAATTTCGTCAGATGAAAGCGGTTCTGGAAGATTTGATTGATAAGGAAAAAGACAGTCTGCGATTTTATAATCTGGGAGATAAGTATCAGAATAAAGTTGAGCATATCGGGGCTAAGCCGGGATTTGACGTGACGGATACCTTGATTTTTTGAAAGGATTATCTGTGGGTGCGAGTGTGGAGCAAACATGAAATCGTAGGGGATTCGCACCTGATTTTGGAGAGGTTTTGTTGAAAGAAAGAGTGGAATAAATACGGTTGTGTGTAATTGAGTGATGTGTTTTGGTAGAATATGCCAAATGCATGAGCAAAAGTATGGGGTGATTTGTGTACTTTTGCTGTCGACCTCTTCGTGAGGTCGTGAGTTGAAATGACAGAATTGGCAAGATATCTGATTGACCACAGAGTCGACCTCTTCGTGAGGTCGTGAGTTGAAATATAATCGTTGATCCGTCTGCCGCTTCGTTTATCGAGTCGACCTCTTCGTGAGGTCGTGAGTTGAAATGTCCCAGAAGCCATAGAGGACATGAAAGCAGCATGTCGACCTCTTCGTGAGGTCGTGAGTTGAAATACAGATTGAGGGGATAGAAAGTGGCTGCCAGGCTGGTCGACCTCTTCGTGAGGTCGTGAGTTGAAATAAAGCTTAGGTCTAAGGAGTTGGGAGTTAAGAGGTCGACCTCTTCGTGAGGTCGTGAGTTGAAATGTGAACAATACCAGAGGACAGATGATTGGCGAGGCGTCGACCTCTTCGTGAGGTCGTGAGTTGAAATCCAAACATCCTTATG
>CATOKN010000089.1 GCA_951800425.1 uncultured Lachnospiraceae bacterium | reverse complement strand
GCTTTTGGGAGATTCCAATGAAGCCACGGCGGAAGAGAGACTGGAAACGCTGGAGAGGAAAGCGCTCAGGCGTAAAGCGGAAACAAAATCGTTTAACGGCATCGTGGAGGGAGGCTGGCATTATCAGGTAAGCCTTCATATGTTTACAAATGCGCTGGATCGCCTTGGCCCGCAGGAAACAGTTTCCAATATGCATAGTTCTTATCGGAAGTACTATTATGAGACGGGAAAAATGCGCAATTCTTCGGATGCGGTAATTGAAAGCTTCAGCGAGAGCGGATATAATATGATTCCTTATTTTGAAACGTATCATATTGCGCCGTCGCTGATGTTGGAAAATGAAATTTATCAAAAAGACGAGCCAATCCTGTATTATCTGTATGATTTGGTTCCGGATGACATACTGGCGCTGCAGATCCGGAAAAAGCTTGGGCTGCCGGGCGTCTATTGTCTGGTAGAAACAGACGACCTTGCTTATACGGGTTATACCAGCAAGGTGGAATTTCAAATTCAGATTGATGATCTGGAGCAGATAAAAAATAAGGATATTTTAATTAAAAATGGAGAGAAAATTGTAAAGGCCATACCGGTTACGGCGAAATCAATGCAGGTGGAAGTGCCGGTAGGAGCTTACGAAGTGGAAATGCCCGCGCCGGATTCCGGTACATATTCCTATCAGAATATCTGCCTGATTGCGGCAAAAGGAAGCGTAACGCAGAAGCTTGCCTATCAGAATGTAACGGGAAATGCCCTTGCAGACGCCATCAAGCTGACGATGCACGGCATGTCCGACTGCTATTTTGCCGATGTAAAGATAAATACGGCAGAGCAAAAGCTTACATGGCATACCTTGCCAGTACAGCCGCATGGCGGTTTTGGCGACGGGGAGTATGCGGCCGTGGAGATTTACAGTCCTTCCGGGGAAGAACTTTACAGTCAGAGCATACGCGGAAATGAGCAAATGGTAGAATATGAGAAGACTGTGGATTTTCCCATTGGTTCCAGAATAATCATCACGCATGGGGAAGGAAAAGGACGGATCCGCGTTATCAACCGTCATTTTGGAGACAAAGCGACAGGTTATGCGCCGGTAAATGGAGCGAACGCCTTTGTTATGACGGAATACGGACTGATGCAGGAAGAATGGGGGAAAGAAAAGCAGGAGGATGTTTACCTGTCCTGCCTGAAACAGTATTCTCAGATTTTAGCGGAAAATATCAATGGAGCAATTCTGAAAAATCCGTCAAAATACCATCAGGAAAAGACCGTTATTTTAAACGCATACCAGAGCCTTTCAGAGGAAAGTCAGGCAGAGTACGATAAAAAATGGGGATTTTTTACCGGGAAAGAAAGCGCTTTTGTTTATGCAAAGATACCGTCTAGCGCCATGACTGGAAGCGCGGACAGCCAGGAGAATGGAGCAGAGGGCTCGGACGGTCCCGCGTCTCATGCGCTTGACGGAAAAACAAATACTTACTGGCACAGTAATTGGCATGGAAAAAACCCGGTCAATTTTGAGAAAAATGAAAATAATAACTATACGATTACGCTGGATCAAAACAGGGATATAGGCAAGTTGGAGTATGTACCAAGACAGGGAAACAGCAATGGAAGAATTTTATCCTGTGATCTTTATTACAGTGAGACGGAAAATGGAAATGATTTTCAGCCGGTTCCTCATTCTTCCGTTGTCTGGGAGAATAACAGCAATACGAAAGTTTTGGAATTCGACGCGGAGAATGCGCGGAGAATCCGCATACATGTTACGTCTGCCGCGGAAGGAGAATTTATTTCCGCCGCTGAGTTTTACTTGTTTGAGAAAAAAGAGATCCGGATGGACGATGCGGATATTTACCTGAGCAGCCAGTGTCCGCTTTCATCCAGCGGTAAGCTCCAGATATTGGATCGTAAGCTGAGTCTGCCGTCCGGTTCGTCCATTACGTATGATGTGGATGGAAAAGGTTTTGATATTTTTACAGCTTTTGTCAGTGCGGGAAAAGAGACTGCGGAAGGAAAGGCGGCCAAACTTCAGATATACGGAGACGATGTGTTGTTGTACGAATCAGGGAATCTGACAAGCGGCAAGTCTCCGGAGATGCCTTATCTTCAAATTACGGGCGTAACAAAGCTGAAATTTGCGTCCTCTGGTGATGCGGGTGCGTCTGTTTCACTTGCAGATGCGAAATTTTATCTGACTGGCGATAAGGAGAGCCTGACGCTAAGCGTAGGGGAAACGTCAAGGCTGACGAATAACCATTCGCTGGATATGACAGAATTGGGGACGACGGCATGGTCATCTTTGGATGAGACGGTGGCGTCTGTGGATGCTGTGGGAAATGTGACAGGCGTGGGCGTTGGAGAGACGGTAATCTCTGCCCGGAAAGAAGGAGAAGCGCAGCCTGTAACATATGCGGTGCGCGTGAAAGAAGCTCCTGTCTGGGAACCGGAAAAGCCGGGAGGAGATTCAGAGACTCCGGGAGGAGATTCAGAAACGCAAAAGCCAGATTCTTCCGAGACACAGAAGCCGGAAGCATTGAAAATACCGACTTCCCTTGCCATTGGAAACCATCAGACGAAGTCTCTGACTTTAACCTGGACGCCTGTAAGCGGCGCGGACGGCTATGAAATTTTCCGGGCGAAGAAAAACGGCGGCACATTTGAAAAAGTCGGAACGGCGAACGCGGCTTCCTTTACGGACGCATCTCTTGCAGCCGGAACGGATTACGTGTATAAAATCAGGGCTTATCGAAATAAGGATAACAGCAGCAGCGCATTTTCCGAAGAAGTCTGGAGCGCGACAAAGCCAGGTAAAACAACGATTAAGAAAGTGAAAAAGTCCGGAACGAAAGCCGTTATACAGTGGAAAAAGAATAAACAGGCAAAAGGCTATGAAATCTGGATGAAGCAGAAAGGCGCCTTTAAGAAAGTAAAAAATGCCGGCGCAAAGAAAACGTCTGTCAAGAGCGGAAAGCTGAAAAAGGGCAAAAGCTATATTTTTAAGGTTCGCGCATACCGGGTGGACGGCAGCAACAACAAAATTTACGGCGCATTTTCAAAAACAAAAAAAATAAAAATGTAACAGCATGAAACAGAACGACGGAGTTCCGATAAGTGGACTTCGTCGTTTTTGGAATGAGAAAGGAGCGGTTTATGGAATTTCGCCCATGCATCGACATTCACAATGGAAAAGTCAAGCAAATTGTCGGAAGCAGCCTGAGAGATAAGGGAAATCAGGCGAAAGAAAATTTTGTTTCCGAAAAAGACGCCTCATATTATGCCGATTTTTACCAAAAGGACGGCATTCGCGGAGGACATATTATTTTATTAAACCCAGAGGGAAGCGAATTTTACGAGGCCACCAGGCGACAGGCAGTCAAAGCGCTTTTGGCGTATCCGGGCGGGCTGCAGATTGGCGGCGGAATTCATCCGGAAAATGCAAAAGCGTTTCTCGACGCGGGCGCAAGCCATGTAATCGTCACTTCTTATGTATTTCGGGACGGCAGAGTCAATTATGCCAATCTGGAGAAAATGGCGGACGCCGTTGGAAAAAAGCATCTGACGCTGGATTTAAGCTGCCGTAAAAAAGGAGGCGATTATTATGTCGTTACAGATCGCTGGCAGAAGTTTACGGAAGAAAAAATCACATACGGCTTTTTGGATGCGATGCAGGAATATGCGGATGAATTTTTGATCCATGCCGTGGACGTGGAGGGAAAGGCTTCGGGAATTGAAGAAGAGCTGGCGGAGCTTCTTGGCGGCTGGGCGAAGCTTCCGATTACTTACGCGGGAGGAGGGGGAAGCTTTGGCGATTTGAGGCTGTTAAAAAAAGCGGGGAAAAACAGGCTGCATGTGACCATCGGAAGCGCGCTTGATTTATTTGGCGGTTCGATGGCTTATGAAAGCGTGCTGGATTTTATGAAAAGGAGCGCGGAAGAAGAGAAGCTTTTGCATCATGCAAAAGAATTGTTGATGGAAAAAAACCATATGACGGAGGAAGAGGCGCACCGTTACCTGCAGAAACGCAGCATGGACAACGGGACGAAGCTTTTTGAGACGGCCCGGATGGTAATCATCCTGGGAGAAAGGTAAATTGGTTGAATATTCATTTTATCTGGTGTATGATATGAGCAGTAAACTCCATGGAGGTATCAGAATGAAATTTACGAAAATGCATGGCATTGGAAATGATTATGTATACGTCAATTGTTTTGAAGAGACGGTTGATAACCCCTGCGAGCTGGCAGTGCAGATAAGCGATCGTCATTTCGGCGTAGGCTCAGACGGTTTGATTTTGATTAAGCCGTCGAAAGTCGCTGATTTTGAAATGGAAATGTATAATGCCGACGGTTCGCGGGGAGAGATGTGCGGAAACGGCATACGCTGCGTGGGCAAATACGTATACGACAGGGGGCTTACGAAAAAGACAAGCATATCCGTCGAAACGCTCGGCGGCGTCAAAACGCTGGAGCTGACCATAAAGAACGGAGCCGTTGCCCTGGTAAAAGTAGATATGGGCAGGCCTGAGTTTGCGGCGGAAAAGATACCTGTGGTTTCCGGCAACAAAGAAGTGATTTCTGAGAATTTTGCGGTAAATGGGACAGATTATCGGGCGACGTGCGTATCCATGGGAAATCCCCATTGCGTTGTTTTTCTGGAGGAAGACGTACGGGAGCTGGATTTGGAGAAAATCGGACCGTCGTTTGAAAAACACGAACGGTTTCCAAAGAGAATCAATACGGAATTTGTCAATGTCATCGACCGAAAAACGCTGCGCATGCGCGTCTGGGAGCGCGGCAGCGGAGAAACGCTTGCCTGTGGAACGGGAGCGTGCGCAACTGCCGCTGCCGCGATGGTAAACGGGTTTGTGGACGAGGAAGTAACGGTTCGTCTTTTGGGCGGCGATTTACACATACGCTGGGACAGAGAGAACGACGCCGTTTTTATGACAGGAGCCGCAGCCATAGTGTTTGACGGAGAATATTTTGGCCCTAACGGGCAATCATGATGAGGAGGAGAAAAAATATGTTTCAAGTGAATGAAAATTATCAGAAGCTGCCGGGAAGCTATTTGTTTAGCACAATTGCAAAAAAGGTGTCGGCATTTACCGGGGCAAATCCGGAGAAAAGCATCATCCGGCTTGGCATCGGAGACGTAACGCAGCCGCTTGCGCCGGCAATTATAGCGGCGATGCACAAAGCGGTGGATGAAATGGGAAGCGCAGAGACATTTCACGGCTATGCGCCGGACCTTGGCTATGAATTTTTAAGGCGGGCGATTGTAGAAAACGATTACAGGGCGAGAGGGTGTGAAATTTCAGAGGATGAAATTTTTGTATCCGACGGCGCGAAAAGCGATTCGGCCAATATCCAGGAGATTTTTGCCGCAGACAGCCGGATTGCCGTATGCGACCCGGTTTATCCGGTTTATGTGGATTCTAACGTAATGGCAGGAAGAACGGGAACTTACGACGCCGAAACGGAAAGGTGGAGCGACGTGATTTATATGCCCTGGACCGCGGAGAACGGGTTTGTGCCGGAATTTCCAAAAGAGACGCCGGATTTGATATATCTTTGTCTGCCCAACAATCCGACCGGAACGACGCTGACAAAGGCTCAGCTTCAGAAATGGGTAGATTACGCCAATCAGGCGGGCGCGGTCATTCTTTATGACGGCGCGTACGAAGCGTATATTTCGGAAGCAGACGTGGCGCATTCTATTTATGAATGCGAGGGCGCAAAAACATGCGCGATTGAGCTGAAGAGCTTTTCTAAAAATGCGGGATTTACGGGCGTGCGTCTGGGTTATACCGTTGTTCCAAAAGAATTAAAGTGCAACGGCGTATCTTTGCGCGATATGTGGGCAAGGCGTCACGGGACGAAATTTAACGGAGCCCCTTATATCGTACAGCGCGCCGGAGAAGCCGTATATTCGGCGGAGGGAAAGGCGCAGCTAAAAGAACAGGTGGCTTACTATATGAAGAATGCCGCCGTGATTAAACAAGGATTAAAAGAGAGCGGTTATACGGTGTTTGGCGGCGTAAACGCGCCTTATATCTGGTTAAAGACGCCGGACGGCATGACGTCATGGGAATTTTTTGATCATTTGCTGGAGAGGGCCGGCGTGGTTGGAACGCCAGGATCTGGATTTGGACCAAGCGGAGAGGGATATTTCAGGCTGACAGCGTTTGGAAGCTATGAAAATACGACGGCTGCGGTAGAGAGAATCAAAAAACTGTAAGGAGGAATTATGATTTATATCGGAAGCCATATATCGGCCTCAAAAGGCTATGAGGCAATGGGGAAGCAGGCTTTGAAGCTTGGAGCGAATACGTTTGCTTTTTTTACCAGGAACCCGCGCGGAGGAAAGGCGAAAGCGATAGACGAAGCAGATGTGGCGCGTTTTCTTGCGCTTTCTAAGGAGCATTCGTTTGGAAAGCTTGTGGCTCATGCGCCCTATACGATGAATGCGTGCGCCGCAAAAGAGGACGTCCGCAGGTTTGCGAAAGAGACGATGGCGGATGATTTGATGCGGATGGAATACACGCCGGGCAATTATTATAATTTTCATCCCGGATCTCACGTGGGACAGGGAGCCGAAGCAGGAATTGATTTGATTGCTTCGCTTTTAAACGAAGTGCTGAGGCCCGATCAGACGACGACGGTGCTGCTTGAGACAATGGCGGGCAAAGGATCGGAAGTCGGAAGAAATTTCGAAGAATTGAAAGAAATTATAGATCGGGTGGAATTAAAAGAGAAAATGGGCGTATGTCTGGATACCTGCCACGTTTGGGACGCCGGATATGATATTGTGAATCATCTGGATTCCGTAGTCGAAGAATTTGACGCGGTCATCGGTCTGGATCGTTTAAAAGCGATTCATATGAATGACAGCATGAATCCGCTGTCCGCGCATAAGGACAGGCACGAAAAAATCGGCAAAGGACAGATTGGCCTTTCCGCCATGGAGCAGATCATCCGTCATCCGAAGCTGCAGGAGCGGCCGATTATTTTGGAGACGCCGAATGACGACGAGGGCTGGGCAGAGGAAATTGCACTGTTAAAAGGCCTGTATGAAAAGAAACAGAAATCTTGTTAAGCGAGAAATCCCCGGGCAATAGCCCGGGAATTTTTTAATAAAACGAAAGGATTGCTTAATAAAGTATTTAATCTTCTGTGGTATACTGTCAGAAAGTAAATCAGAACATACAGGAGGGAGCCTATGGATCGGAAAAAATTACTGACGGCTGCAATTGCCGTGTGTTGTCTGTTGCTGACCGCGGCTTTGGTAAAAGCATATCTGGACGGAGAGTTTGAATCGGTAGAGACGTTTCAGGCATACATCCGGGGATTCGG
>CATOKN010000088.1 GCA_951800425.1 uncultured Lachnospiraceae bacterium | reverse complement strand
CTTCGGATGTCGTTTCGGTAAGGATACCAGGGAATGTCTTCATAATCCGTCTGATTTTCCGGCTCCGGCATATCGCCGGAACCTTTAATGTTTAAAAATCCGTTCGCATCCAGCGTCCACTGCAAATTCGCTCCGAATTTTGCAGAATGCACATAAGGAAATTCATAGTTGGACGTATGAATCTTTAATATATCGCCATACATATCCGACATATTCGGATTTTGCATGGAATATTCATACCGGATGGACTGAGCCCCGAGCGCAACCTCATACCCGTCCGCCACACTGCCCGACGCGCCCGAAAGAAACAGCTTATCTTCCGCTCCAACGGTACCCTCGTCGCAGTTTGTAACGTCTACAATATAATTTTTTCCATCATCCATCGTTACGACGTTCCACATATGCGGGCCCGCGCCTGTTCCTCCTCCCATCATTCCGCTCACGGAATAGCACCGGATTTCAGGACTGAAAAAGTCCGACATATCGCACAAATACTGAAACGCTTTTGCGTATCCCTCGCATACGACGTTCGTCCCGTCGTCTCCGTCAAATACCCAGATTAACTGCCATGGATTTCCATACGGCGTATTATCATTTTCCGCAGCCTCCGTATTATAGGAAACAAGCGAACAGATTTCTTTCCGGTATTCGCTCAGCTTGTCGTGATCGCTGTATCCCTCGTACTTCTTTACGATTTCTTTCGCCCGGTTTGCAGACTCTTTGGCCGTTCTGGCAATGGATACGTCTACCGTATGAAACGGATCCTCCGAAGCTCTGTCGGCATATTCCTCAGAAACCATAAAAGAATATGTCATGTCTCCCGCAATTTTTAACACCCATTCTCCGCTTACATTAGAAGCCGTAAAGCGAAAACCGGAACTTGTCATCGCCCCGCTTGTCGTTTTATTAAACCAATAGAAATCCATGGGACAGTCTCCCAGCAAATGATGCAGGATGCTGCTTACATTGGGCGCATATTTGTTCTGCCAGGCCGCCATGGCATCGTTTGAGATTTGCCCGTTCGTCACAATCTCCGTACCCAAATCAGACGCGCGCCATTCCGTTTCCACAATCCCCAAATCCTCCGGCGACAGTTCCATTATGGTACTGCTCCTCTCGCCAGACGCAATCTTTTGAATTTCAGCTTTTAAAAACTGATAGGCTTTTAAGTCGACTCCCTCCAGCTTTTCTTCTGCAAAATTTCCATAAGCGGAAATCTGAGAGCTTCCAAAGAAAAGCCCGTTTACATACCCCTCAAATAATTCCTCCTGATCCGGCAATCCCTCAAATATGTCGGACGTTTGCACGCTTTTCTCCGCCGCAATCGAAATCTTTTTTCCCACCTCATCCGCAGCGGCGGGAATCGTACCCGCCGCTGCGCATGCCGCTGCCAATGCAGCTAAAAATAACAGACGCTGCCCTGCTTTCATATGCAAATCTTCCTTTCTATTTCTTTAAAATCTTCACTGTCTTCGCCGTTTTTGCTTTCTTAAAGAGCGTTTTATAAGCTTTCCATTTTACCTTTGGCACGGTAATTTTGGCTTTTTTGTGAATATTTACAAATGCTTTTTTGCCAATGCTCTTGATCAGCCTGGATGAAATGGTCACTTTCTTTACTTTCTTACATCCGTAAAATGCCTCTTTTCCAATTTTTACCACATTTGCGCCAATGGTCACCTGCGTAGCTTTTGTATGACCTCGAAATGCCTTTGCTTTAATCTCTACCACTTTATAATCGTACTCTCCAATCTTTACAACGGAGGGAACTGCAATTTTTTTCATTTTCTTATTCAGAGATTTCTGTACAATTACTGTTTTGGAAGCTGCGTCTGATGTCAGTATTTTATATTCCAGCGTTGCTGTTTTATGAACTGTTCCGACAGCCGGGAAAGGAGTTGCCGGCGGCTTTGGAACATCCGGTTTGTCAGAAGTCCCCGGTTTATCAGAAGTTCCCGGTTTGTCAGGCGTTCCTGGTTTGTCAGGCGTTCCTGGTTTGTCCCCGGAGCCGTCCGATTTTTTCGTAATCTGAAATACAATCTCGTCCGTAATGCCGCTGCCATCCTGCGCTTTTGCCGTAATTGTAACCACGCCCGCCGCGACTGCTTCAACCTGGCCCGTTTCGCTTACCGTTGCAATCGCCGAGTCAGACGACGTCCATTTCAGGCTCTTATCATCCGCGTCTTCCGGAAATACTTCTGCGTAAATCTGCACAGTATCCCCTACGAAAAGATCTGTCTTGTCTACCGTCAGCGTAATGCTTTCTACTTGAATCGTATCTTCGCCCGGCTTTCTCAAATTCCGAATTGCCTGCTCCAGACGGAATTTTGCCTGTGCAATAGATTCCTTTGTCGCATTTGCATCTTTTATCGCTTCCTGGACTGCGCTCAGCGCATCTTCATATTCTTTCCAGCTTGCAGCCGAATAGTCAGATGGATTTCTTTCTTCCAGATTCTCTGCAAAACGCTGCAATTCCTCTTTGGCTTCCTGCACCTCTCTTTGTTCAATCAGGCTTCCAACCAGCTCTTTTACTTCCGAAACCTTACCGGAAAGCGTCGTATTGGCTCCGTCAAGCTGCGTCTGGATTAATTCGTACGTTTCATAAAGCTCCCTTGCCGCCTCATACGCAAGCTGCAGTTCCTCGCGCCTTTCCGTAATGCCGTATTTATCCTGCTGATCCAAAAGCTCCTTTGCATCCGCCATTGCCGCCAAAAGCCCGCCGCGGTCGAGATAAACGACTCCCGTTTCGTAAAACTCATCCAGTACGTCTCCGGCTTTCTCAAGCCATGCGCCTACCGTCCCGGAGGTAACGCCTTCTGTCTGCGCTGTCTGTTCTATTTCTGCAAGCACGGCCTCCGCAGCCGCTTTTGCGGACTGCATGTACTGTCCTTTGTTCTCTCCATAACTGGCGTTTTCTAAAATTGTCCGGATTTCTCCGATGCGGTTTGCCAGAATTCCCGCGTAATTTGTCGTATAAAGGCTAATGCCGGAAAGCGTTATATCCTCCAAAAAGGTCAGACGAATCTGCTTTGTGGAAATGGCTTTCTCTGCAACGGCGCAGCTTTCAGCGCCCGCTTTCTCGTTCCCGCTCAAATCAGCAAACACGTTCCATGATTTTTCTGCTTCGTCATAATATTCCGCCTGATACTTCCATGCTTTCGTCTCATTTGCTCCCCTGAGAATGCGAACCATATTTACATCTTCCGCCTGGCTTAAGGTCAGCGTAATCTGCTCGTTTGCGGCCGCCTGATATTCAGCGCCGCCCATAATCAGCTCACCGGCTGCTTCGGGAGAAACGGCTATGCCGCCGCCGTCTGTTTTTTCTACGCCGCAGGCTTCCACTTCATACAGTCTCGGCTCAGCCTGTGAGGCAGGACCCTGGCCATTATTGCCCATATGGATAAAAATAATTTTTGTCACGTCGCGTCCCACCGGAACTTTTACGACCCGGTTGCCAAGCAGCGCCGCAGACTGGCTTTCATCCCGCAGCAGGATTCTCTGCCCGGATACGTCTTCTGCCAGAACCTGATACTTCAGTCCCAGCTCTCCTTTTTCAAAGACAAGATTCACATGAGAAAGATAATACGTTCCATGCAAATCAAAAACAATATCCTGATTTGCATTCACCCGGTCAAAGCTGTCCCGATTGCCGTCAACGACTTTATTCGTCGCTCCGCCGCCGCTGACTGCAACGCCGGATACATTCTTTCCGGTAAAATCAACTTCCGGAGCATCCGAAGAATCCGGAGCCGTTCCAAGAACCTTGATTTCCGAAAGCGCGGGCCACGATCCGGTATACTCTCCTTTTCCCGTATTTTTTGTAATGCAGACGGCTGCGCCTGAAATATTCTTCTTTACGTCAAACCGATAAGATTTTTCCGTCACATCCTGCGTTTCACAATCGGCAGGGGAAATCTTTATCTTTGCTCCCGACTCATCCGTCACTTCCGCATAAAATGCAAACGGCCGTCCGGCTGATTCAAAATATACTTCCAGCGTATCCACATAAAGGCTCTCTGACGCCGCAAGATTTACCGTAACCGGGAAATTCGTACCGCCGCTCTGCCAGTTTTGCGCGCTCCAGACATTTCCGGTATTTCCGTCTGTAAGCCTTGTCAAATCGCCTCCCGCGCTGCCGCCGTCTCCGACGGTTGCCGAAACCGCCATGCCGGGCGCCAGGTTTTCGTAAGACTCTCCCTCCGCTTCTTTTCCATATACTGCAATTTGTGTCATTTCAAGCGGATAATTCTGTGCGTCGGAAGTCTCCATCGTCACCCGGATTTTGCTCGCCGTACATTCTTCTTTCACGTCAATCTCGGTATTGCTGCTCATTTTGAATTCTGTATTTTCTTTGATTAGGCTCCAATTGGCAGTATTCGGATTGTAATACTCTGTTTTCCATTTGTATGGAATATCTCCCGCCCGCTGCGGACCCGACAGAATGATTCTGCTCACCGCATACGTCTTCTCCAGACCCAGTTCCAATATGTGAGGACCCGCGCCCTCTGCAATCCAGTTTGTCCCCGTATCCCCATCTGTAATGTTCGCAAGCGCGCCCGATTTTGTCGCAGAAGCTGTCGTTACTGTTTTTCCCTCTGCTATATTCTCCATTTCCTGCGCGGCTCCGCCTGTATTTTTCTCCAGGTTCGTATAGGAAAACTCCTCATATGCCCGCAATGCCAGCTCCGCCAGATTGGCGTCGGACGGTTCGGTCTCAAACGCATACTTCCCTCCATCGTCGTCCGATTTGCGGTTTACCCACTGATATTCCCATAAGAACCAGTTGCTTTCCGCTTTGGCATCGGCTGCAATCTTCTCCTCTCCTTTTAACTCTGCGATTCGGTTTCGGATCCAGATTGCCCAGCGTTCCTTATAAAAACTTCTGGTAAGACCCGCCCATTTCCGGTTGGAATAATCTTTTAATCCTCCCTCTCCGCAGGGCCTCTCTCCCGCCCAGGTCGTTACCAGTGCGCGGGCGTTAAATTCAAACAAATCCTTTGTCCAGTCGTCGGCGTCCGTAATCATCTTTCTGGCTGCTTCCACCCATGTGCCAAGCATAAATTCATCCGTTGAAGAAAGAATCTGATCCGACAAATCAATTAAATTTAAAAATGCCGTCGACAATGCCTCAAATTCTTTAAGATTTCCATCATTTTTTGCCTGTACCATCAGCTTATGATATTCCACCGCCGCGTTGCACAACACCTGTTCCGCAACGTCCGCCAAATCATATCGAAACGCGGGAGATTCCTGAAACGCTTCATAATTTTCGGTCAAAAGCAAAAGCGCCTGATCCAGCTCCGCCTTATCGTATAAAATATTACTGTTTCCCCACGTAGAAGCGGCTTTAAAAGTATCTGCCGGACGGGCGTTGATTACCGTTTCCGCCGCGCCCTGATAGGTAATGCCCTTATCCGCATAAGCGGTTTTGAGCAAAATCCTCCATGCTTTCCATAAACTCTTGCTTTCTCCCCCTGCCCTGCGCTCGCCGTACTTTTTCAGCCAGGCATAATAATCCATCGGATCTTTTGACCAGTTTGTATCAAACATCAGCTCATATACGACAGGGCTGTTTTCTAACGCTTCTGCCGTTATGCCGATTCCTGCCATATGATTCGTGCGATGATAGGTATCAATCGGATCCGTAGCAATGACCGGCACTTCGCCGTCCAGACCCATACGGCCTCCAAAATCATGCAGCATGCAATAAACCCATGACACGCCCCACTTCTCAAAATCATCTTTTTCATCCGTTTTCATATCCGCCTGTAAGCCCAGCACCAATAATTGGGACTTTTCAAGCTTTGATATTTTATGGCTGCTCAAATTGCCCTGCCACTGCTGCATCACCCAGACAGCCTGCGGATCGCTCTCCAGCATTTCTTTCTGTACTTCGGAAAAAATCGTCGGCGTGTCCAGACCGCCCGTATTTCCTCCCTCGTGGAACGGATCTGTTGCATAATAATGGGAAACGTCTCCAAACAGATTCTTCTGTTTCTCATAAAAAACTTTGGCTACTCTGGAAAAATAGTTTACATTGCCGGCCGCCGCCTCGCTGTCCGTCAGATACGTCCGGATCATAGTAGGACGCGTAAAACCTGACCAGTCGCCCGTTGCGATTAATACGGCTCCCTCGTTTTTCTCTGCAAACGTTTCCGGCACCTGTCCGGCAAAGCCCTGAATAACCGGAGAAATCCCATATGTCTGCATACGATCGTGGATTTTTCGTCCAAGCTCTGCGCGCTGCTCAAACCAGGAATCCGGCAGCGGGCCGCCGACGCTGTAGAGATTCTGCATATAAAACCATGCAAAATATGCCGGTCCACAGATATAATCTTTGATTTCTTCATCCGTATAGTTGAATTCCAGAAGCGTCTGCCGAAGAACCTCTTCCTGCCCCACAATATCCAGCACCAGATTGATTCCGTTCATTGCGCACCAGTCCAGAAATTCCTCATATTCATCCCAGTTCCAAAAAGCCATCGTGTACGAATACGTACAGAAATTGAGCGCGTAACGCTCGTCAAACTGCGCCTCCCGGACGACTCTGCCTCCTACCGGCTTCAGCTCTTTCAGATTTACATTGGATCCATACAGTGGATTGTAATCTACATTGACATAGTTTTTCAGATAATAATTAAAACCGGACGCCATTGCAATTCCGCTGTTTCCTCTGATCACAATCGTAGCATCCGCTCCGTCTTTGATTTCAAATACGTCTTTTCCGTCTTCGAGGCTGTTTCTCATTTCAAAGCGAAAGCTTTTCGTCCACTGTCTGCCAAGAACACGGCTTACAAGACTGCTCATTTCGTTTATTGTTTTCTCTCTGGCATAGTCCGTATCCGTTTCAAACTTATCCCACTCTGTCTGCCAGCTGCTTCCCTGCCAGTCCTCTACCTGAATTTCTTCCGGAACCTGCACCGTATCGTTTATTTTGCTTCCATACACTTCAATCTCTGCCAGATTTGTCGCAAACGCCTCGGAATTATACGCCATATTCAGCCTCAGATAAGAAGCCGTAACTTCTTCGAGAGGATAGCTGTCTCCGTCTGCCGTCGCGGCGTCATTGGACGTCTTCGAGATAATCTTGTCGTAATTTTCCCCGTCCTGAGACGCATAGATATAATAATTATTAAAGGAACCGTTGACACGGTTAAAAATTTTAATCTCCGATATGCTGTATGTACCGTCGAGAGCAATGTCGATATAATGGTTATGATCGTACATTCTCTTAAGTTTGTCGCCCTCTCCATTGCTTGGGATAGACTGCCAGTAAGTTCCATAATCCCCGTCGGCAATCTGCGCCGCTTCATGCCCGTTTGCGTGTTTTGCCGAAATTTGCTCTGCCGTCAATTCAATTTTGGCGTCTGCGGCTTTTACTGTTTTTACATTCCCGAACATGCCAAAATTCTGACACAGTAAAGACA
>CATOKN010000087.1 GCA_951800425.1 uncultured Lachnospiraceae bacterium | reverse complement strand
GATGAGAACAGAGTCTATCTTTCTGTCGTGCCGGATAAAAATTGTTTTCTGGCAAAAGAAAGCGGACATTTATCTATGAATTATGCAGAATTTGAGGAGCAGATGAAAGAATACGCAGACTTTGCAGAATATATTGAAATTTCTGACTTGCTGGAAAAAGAAGATTATTACAAAACAGATACGCATTGGAGGCAGGAGAGGATTGCAGATGTAGCCGACCGGCTGGCGTCTGCAATGGGCGCGACGTTATCGCAGGATTATGAAGTTCATACGCAAAAGAAAGATTTTTACGGCGTATATTATGGGCAGGCGGCATTGCCGCTTGCGCCGGATGTGATGCGTTACGTAACGGGAGATGAGATAAAAAGCTGCAAAGTATATGACTGGCAGAATCAAAAGGATATACAGGTCTATGACATGGAAAAAGCGGCGGGAAGAGATCCATACGAAATGTTTTTGTCCGGTTCTCTGTCTCTTGTTACCATGAAAAATCCCAAAGACCAGATGGGAAAGAGACTGATTTTATTCCGGGATTCGTTCGGGTCGAGCATCGCGCCTCTTTTGCTCAGCGGATATGCGCAGATTGATTTGGTGGACTTGCGCTATATCCATCCGGATTATCTTGGGCAGTTTATTGATTTTGAGGATTGCGACGTACTGTTTTTATATAGTACGCTGGTATTGAATCACAGCGATACGATAAAGTAGCGTTTTCAATCTGCTTTTTTTTCAATGAAAATATTCGTTGCAACCCCCTTGCGCGGTGTGCTATAATGACGTTCGGACAATGATAGCATAAGATAGAAAAGGAGAGATCAACATGGAGATTACAAACGATATTAAGTACGTAGGCGTCAACGACCGGGAAATTGACCTCTTTGAAGGACAATATATAGTGGAAAATGGCATGGCGTATAATTCCTACGTAATTTTGGATGAAAAAACAGCCGTTATGGATTCCGTAGACGTTCATTTTTCAGCGGAATGGCTTTCTAATATCAAAGCCGTTCTGGACAGCCGCCAGCCGGATTATCTGATTATCCAGCATATGGAACCGGATCATTCCGGAAGCATCGCAGAATTTATGAAAGCGTTTCCGGAAACAAAGGTGGTATCCAGCGCAAAATCTTTTGCCATGATGAAGCAGTTTTTCGGCACGGATTTTTCAGACAGGCAGGTTGTGGTAAAAGACGGCGATACCCTTGGTCTTGGCAGCCATACGCTTTCGTTTATTGCCGCTCCGATGGTTCACTGGCCGGAAGTAATCGTTACTTATGACGCATATGACAAAGTTCTGTTTTCCGCGGACGGATTTGGAAAATTCGGCGCGCTGGATATGGAAGAAGACTGGGCGTGCGAAGCCCGCCGTTACTATTTTGGAATCGTGGGAAAATTTGGCGTACAGGTGCAGAATCTTTTGAAAAAGGCTGCTGCGCTTGATATTCAGGCGATTTGCCCGCTGCACGGCCCGATTTTAACGGAAAACTTATCCTATTACATCGGCCTTTACCAGACATGGTCTTCGTATTCCGTAGAATCGGAGGGCGTTATGATTGCGTATTCTTCCGTTTATGGCAATACCAAAAAAGCCGCCGAGCTTCTGGCAGAGAAATTAAATGAAAAAGGATGTCCGAAAGTCGTTGTAAACGATCTTGCCCGCTGCGATATGGCGGAAGCCGTTGAAGATGCGTTCCGTTACGGAAAACTGGTATTGGCTTCTCCGACTTACAATGGCGACGTATTTCCTTTTACGAGAGAATTTATTCATGAATTGACAGAGCGGAATTACCAGAAACGCACGATTGGATTTATCGAAAACGGTTCCTGGGCGCCTACCGCGGCAAAAGTGATGAAGAAAATGCTTGAAAATTCCAAAGATTTGACGTTTACGGATACTACGGTAAAAGTTATGTCTGCGTTGAATGAGGAAAGCATTGCGGCAATCGAAGCGCTGGCGGAAGAACTGAGTAAATAATTTGATCAGGGACTGCTGCAAAACGCATCCTGATACGGGATTATGGGAAAAACTGACAGACGGTATCCCAATATCCTGTATCCGGGAGCTGTTTTGCAGCAGTTTTTAAAATTTTACAAAAAATCCAGCCGCATCTGCAAATCTATCCAGCTTTTTTGATTTACGGAATGAATTTCATCTTCCGAATGCAGCTTTCCCAAAAGAAGCGGTGAATTGGGGTCGTGCATGCTTAAATTTTTTCTGACTGTTTTTTCATTGTAATTGGCATAGCAATAACGGCACAAATGCCCGCAGGAATTGTACGCGCCAATATCGCAGGTCAAAAAACAGGCGCATTCTTTTCTGGCATCCCGTATTTTGGGCGCGCACAGTGTTTTGCCAAGCGCCTGTTCAAAAGCGGAAACCGTCATGCAGCCGCTTGTGTCTACGCCGCATCTGGCCAGTTCATTTCCCTCTCCGCAGGATTTTACGTTTATGCCGTATGTTTTTCCAATTTCAGCAAACGATGTTCCAAGCAGCAGTTTGTCTGTATCTAAAACTTCTTTACCCTCCGGAAAATTCAGCCGGACTTTCGGGTATAAATCCAAAAAGCTAAAAACACAGGTATGCGTATAGCCGGAAAGCATTTTTGCCATAGCTTCAAATTCTTTTAAATGGCGGCTGACGGAATAGGTTTCCGTAAGAAAAACAGGGTCGTAACGCCAGACAATGGCTTTTGGCCCGACGATGCCGGAAAGTTTTTGAAATGTCTCAAGCGCCTGTTCTTTGGGCGGGACGTTTGGTTCGATTTCTTTTCCGTAAGGAGTTATGGTTACAAACCAATATTGCCCATACGGCTTTAGACAGTTCAGAAAAGGCAGCATTGGCGCAGGATTTTTTGTGCAGAATACGAGTAAGTCTACGACGTCGGGCGAAAGACTGTATTTTGAAATCCGGTCAGGGCAATAGGGATTTCGAACCAGAACGAATCCTTCTTTGATACGGTTTTTCAGCCATTCGGCGTAAAATGCCGGAATATCTGTCCGCAGACCTGTGTGGAGGATCATGATTTTTTTCTCCGTTTGATTCGATGAAGCTGCGGCCTTAAAGTAAGTTCGGATACGACAAGCCCGTCTCTTTGTTTGAGGATATATTCGATCGAATCGGCAACTTCTTTTGGAGAAAGATAAGATTCCTCTTCGTCTCCAACGGTAAAATCCGCGTTCCGGTACAAATTCGTCGCCGTCATATCGGGATAAATTGCGACGGTCTTTACGCCATATTTTCTTGTTTCCGCAAACAGGCTTTCCGAAAAGCTGGCCAGTCCCGCCTTTGTAGCGCCGTAAGCGCATCCGTGAGGATTTGCGGCATGTGCGGTCACAGATGAAATATTGATGACGTAGCCCTGATTTTTTTTCAGATCCCGAAGAAGCTGCTGGGTCAAAATCATAGGAATTTCCAGATTAGTCCGGACCATCTGCTGTATCTTCCCGGGATTTAGCTCTTCATGGGGGCCGTAATAGGCCGTTCCCGCGTTGTTGACCAAAACAGTGATTTTGTTTTTGGATGCGACGTCTTTTACGGTATCTAACAGTTTTTGCGTATCTAACATATCGCATACGATGGGGTGAAAGGTTTGCTTTTGAAATGCTTCCGGCAAATGGGAGGCCTGGGGAAACTGTCTTCCGATTCCAAAGACTTCATATCCCAGACGGCAGAGCATTCTGCCGATTTCCAGACCGATTCCGGAGGAAGCACCGGTTACGATTGCCGCGTTACTCATAAAAAACCCCGCTTTCTTCTTTCCATAAAAATATGTTTTCCTGCGGCATGTTTTCTTTTAGCCGCAACACCATATGGCGTTCCATCTGCTCTGACAAACGCAGGGGGTACTGGCAGACGCCTGTTTCATTTTGGTACGGAAACTGCGCGATGGGAGAATATGGCGCCTGTTTTCGCATCTTTTTCAGATAATCCTGTGAAATCCGAAATGTGCCTACGCTGACGTCTAAAAGCTTTTCCATGCGGATTTTTGACGAAACGGCGTCAAGCATGGCGTCGTATTCTTTTTCCCAGTCTTTGATATAAATCATGGGGTCAAAACAAAGCCGCACGGGAAATCCGCGTTCCATGGCGTCTGCCGCGCAGGAAATGCGCTGTGCAAGCGAGGGCGTTTTATGCTCGTAAGCTTCTATGACGGCCTGGGGAGATAAGGTAAACGCATAGATGATTTTAGAAGACGGTTTTAGGGCTTCAAAACTTCTGTTTGCAGATTTCGTCCGGATTTCAAGATTTAAATGTTCATGGTTTCCGGCAAACTTCTCCCATTCGCTTAAATAACCCATGACCGGCTCCAGGGCAGATAAATCTGTGTCGTAGGAAATGCAAAGATAGACCGGATGATGCGAAAGCAGCCGTTTCGTTTCTGAAAAAATGTCCTCCAGATTTACAAACGCCACGAGATTTCCGGATGGATACATGCCTTTTAAGTAACAGTATTCACAGTCATAAATGCAGTTCATCATGCAGGAGGCATAATAAAAATGCGCGTTGCCAAAGCTTTGGCAGACGGGAGAGCCGCGGTAAATCAATGTTCCGGTTTTTACGGCAAGAATCAGGTTCTGCGCCCGATGCTGCAGACCATAATTTTGCCCTTTGCGGCAGAAAACATCTTTGTAATGGTCGATTTCAACGACGCTTGCTTTTGGAAAATGCGATAAAATCCGCTTTGTCCTGGGATGGCTCCACGCGGCTTTTTCTACGTAAATATGAGAAAATGCGGCGTTATAATAATCGTCTTTTGAGTTCTTCAAAACAGCGTTTTCCCTCCTTTTTATCTTTACATGGAAGAAATTGTTCCAGATACATGTTTTGTATGACGGACGGATAGTCGATTTTTGCCAGCGCGCAATAACGAAGCTGCTGACGGAGGGAGAGCCGCATGGCATGGGAGCAGTGCAGATCGGCGTACAGCTTTTCTAAGAGAGGTTCCGGTTCGGATTCTTTCGGATCTGCTTTTTGTTTTTCAAACCGGTCGATTGTCTGCAGCATATCCAAATATTCTGTAATTTCTGGCAATTTCTTTTCGATTCGGTTTTCCGCCAGTTTTGGCGTGACATTTTGAACATCGCCGTTGTCGGATATGATTTTTAAAAAGGACATTTGATGCGGGCCGAAAAAATAACTGCCGGCCTGATAGATGGAAGACGCTTCCATATCATAGAGGCAGATTTCTTTCCGGTCGCTGGTATTTTGTTCTAAAATCCGTCCGGATAATGGTTTTGGAACGGTTATTATTTTGGCTTCGCAAAAGGAATGAGAAAGCAGCATGTCCGGATAAAAAGTTCTTCCTGTCGGCTCTTCTGTAATTTTGTTGCAGAGAAAAACGGTATTTTTTTCTGTGTTTGACGCGCATATTCCAATGTTGGCCAGAAAGCTGTGCGCAGACGGCCTGTGTCTGGTGCAAATGCAGGCAACGGCTGCCGCCGGAGCAATCATTCCGGTTCCGGTAATGGTCAGGCAGATGTTGGCGGTTTCATGAAAAAATACCTGAAATTGAGTCTGGGATATGTCTTTTTTTAAATGATAATGTTGAATCAGCGGACGTGCCTCGCAATGGGTTGCGGCAAAGAGATAGAGCATGCGTTTTTTCTTCCTTTCTTATGCGCGTTAGCATTCAGGAGATTTCGTCTTGTTTTTTATGAGGAAATCCAAAAGGGCGGTGCAGCCCTGCAAAACATCGGCGTATGTTTCGTCAAAATTTCCGGTGTACCAGGGATCTGCGATGTCGCGGGAAGAATCGGCAAAGGAAAGAAGCTTGTGGATTTTTCCCTGTGGGTCGCCGTTTGTGATTCTTGTCATGTTGCGGATGTTGGCAGAATCCATGCCGATGAGATAGTCGTAGTCGGCATAGTCCGCTTTTGTCATGCGGATGGCACGGTGAGGGACTATGGGGACGCCCATTTGTTTTAGCTTTTGGACGGTTCCATAGTGCGGCGGGCTGCCGATTTCGTCGTTATGCGTGGCGGCAGATGCGATTTGAATGCTGCCGGATAGATTTTTTTGAGCGACCAGGTGCGTCATGACGCTTTCGCACATGGTGCTGCGGCAGATGTTGCCGTGGCAAATAAAAAGTATTTTTATCATTTTTTTATAACTCCTTATATATCCTGTATTTCTTCTCAAATGCTTGATTTTGCAGGGTTTTCGGATTGTTCCGAAGTTTTGTGTTTCAAAAGTATTTTCTCAAATCGTTTCATACTTTCTCATATTTGTCCCTGCAAAATTGGTAAATACGTTGGTAAAGTAAGCGGCTTTACCAACGGGCTTTTTTAAGAGTTCGCTACTCGGTGCAGTTCCTCTTTCGCATCATCAAAATTCACATGGGTGTAGGTATTCAGGGTTACGCTGATATCCGAATGACCCATGATATACTGTAAGGTCTTCGGATTCATTCCCGACTTCGCCATATTAGAGCAAAAGGTATGTCTGCATACATGAGGGGTTACTTTTGGCATCTGGATGCGAAAAATCTTGTTGTATTTCTCAATGATATGTTCCAGATATTTTTCCCAGTGAAGGGCAACCATTGGCATATCATTCTTATCCAGGCACAGAAAACGAATATAGCCATCAACCATAGGCTCAACTTTCGGGGCTTCCCGATTGGCAATTATCCTGCGGAAACACGCTGCAACTTCTTCTGTCATAGGCACATAGCGGACGCCACTCTCTGTTTTCGGCTCCTGAATCACATATTCCATCTGTGACGTGCGCTGTAGCTGATGGTCTACCTTAATGCGCATTTCTCCAAACTCAATATCAGGTATTGTCAGTCCACAAAACTCCGAAATACGAAGTCCCGTATGGAAAAGGATATAGATTGCGTCATAGTATCTGCTGAAATGGTTATCTTCTTTGATAAATTTCAGCAAATCTCTCTCCTGTTTTCGGGTAATCGCTTCTCTGGTAACAGAATCATTGACAATCACCGATGCCAGTTCAAATCCAAATGGATTTTTGCGAATCAGGTCATCATCTACAGCCATCTGAAATGCCGGTCTGAGAACACCACGGATAGAGTGAATGGAACTATATCCTCTGCCATCCACCTGCTGAAGCTTAATGAGCCACGCCTTTGCATCTGATAAGCGCACTTTATCAATACGCTGCCCGCCAAATGCTTCCTTTTTCAAGACGTTAATGACTGTCTTATATCCGGCAACCGTGTTGTGGCGGACTCCTGTTTTCAGTGATACATACTTCTCCACCAACTCCAGCACCGTGTAATTGCCGCCATTGGTTACGATGTGGTCAAATAAATCTGCTTCAATCTGCTTTTCTTTTTCTCTCAACGAAAGTTCCCGCTTCTTGCCTTTCGGCATTGGGTCATTCTTATCCAAACGCCAACTGTAAACATTTTTCTCTTTTCCGTCCTCGTCAATATAACGGAACCGATACCTCCCATCTGAGCGCTGATATTCGCCCTCAC
>CATOKN010000086.1 GCA_951800425.1 uncultured Lachnospiraceae bacterium | reverse complement strand
GAATCACGCTCGCCTGAAGCTGTCTACTCTCTCCGTTTTTCAGCGTGATTTCCGAATCTACGGATACCCCGGTAACCGGCGTTATAACATCTCTGCTTTGCTGATATACGGCAATTTCCGCAGCATGAATAAACTTATTTGTTCCGCTGGCTCCTGCCGTTGCCGTTGCCCGAAGCTGAATCCTGCGCATAGAAATTGCCTCATCAAATAAAACGACTTTCTTTGTCGTGTCATTTTCCCAGGTTCCTTTTTTAATTTCGATAAAATCATCTCCGGATTCCGCTGTACTGTAAAGAAGTTTATACCCGGTAATGCAGCCATTTGCATTTTGTACGTTACGCGGAACATATTCAAAAGAATCTGCTTCAATCGTTTTTCCAAAATCAATCGTAATTTCATTATTCGTTCCGTTTTCCGAAATGGTCGGCTTGGTTTTACCGTCTGAATATGCGCTGTGCCACCAGGTTCCTTCGTTGCCGTCAATCGCCGCGCTGGCAGCTTTGTCATCTCCCGAATTTTCTTCACTGCTCGCCGTTGCCGTCCAGTTTGCCCAATTTGGCTTAATTCTGTCTGCCCATACCGCCTTAAGCGTTACATCCTTCGTTGGAACCGTATAGCTTCCTCCAATCTCGTAGGTATTCTTTCCGTCGCTCCATCCCGTAAACAGGTATCCTTTTACGGATGCGTCGCAGTCCGGAAGACGAATATCAGAGCCGCTTGTTTCCGACATCTCCTCCGGAAGGCTTCCGGAATATTTCTTGTCAGATGTAAATGTAATTGTTACGGTACGGCTAAGTCCGGAGGTATTTCCTTTGACAATGTCAGATCTCAGTCCTTCCGCGCCATTCTTTACTGCGGCCACACGGTATCTTGGTTCCGTATCGTCAAGCTCGCCTTCGTCCAAATAAAAAGTTTCTGTAATTTCTTCCGTATTTAATTTTACAAAATCCGCTCCAATTTTACGGTATACATTATAGGAGTCTGCTTCTGCCACGGGGGACCATGTGACTTTCATTGCCGATCCTTCCGCCGCCGCGGCAACGCCTGTCGGAGCAGCCAGCCGTTCTTCTTCTGCCGCTGCCTCTCCAAAGCCCGTAATTGTATACGTCATGCCCTTTTTGGTGTCAAACGTAATTCTTTCTTTTTCTTCATCTTCTACAACTGTGACAGAGTTGTTATCAGCATCCGTTACCGTTACGCCGGCCGCTTTAATTCCTGCCGCCTGAACAACGCATTCGCCGCCGTTTTTCGACAAAATTGTAACGGTATCTGCTTTTCCGTCTGCCCAGTCGATGCCAAGCTCAAAATTTCCTCTCGCTACGATTCCATCTACGGAACCGGAAGCCCACACATCCGGAATCGCAGGAAGAATGTTGATATATCCGGCATTGCTCTGCATCAGCATCTCATTTACGCCGGAGGTATATCCAAAGTTTCCGTCAATCTGGAACGGCGGATGCGCATCCCAGAGATTTGGGTAAATTCCATTTTTGAAAAGGCTCTTGATCACTGCATGCGCATGGTTCCCGTCTCCGGTTCTTGCCCATGCGTTAATACGCTGTCCGATTCCCCATCCGGTAGCGCTGTCCGTACGGTCAGTTAACGAAACAACCGCAGCGTCTATATACGCCTGATTTTCCACGGAAATCTGGTCGCCCGGGAAAAGAGCCAGCAAATGAGACATATGACGATGGGCTCTTTCCGTACCTGATACGCTGCCAAATGTCGTCTCATGGAACCATTCTTTGATCTGTCCGTCGTCGCCGATTTCTATCGGTGCAAGCCTTTTCTGAGTCTCTTTCCAGTTTGCCACAAGCTCCGCGTCTAAGCCAAGAATCTCCGCCGCTTTGATTGCATCTTCATATAACTGCCAGATCAGCTCATTTTCATACGCATTGCCCAGCGTACGCGGGCCATGCTCCGGAGAATAAGCCGGAGCCGATACCAGACGCGTACTCTTCGTTCCGTCTTCCAAAAGTATCTCTTCTCCGCTGTCTACCAAAATCTGATCGTAAAGAATCGCTTCCTCGCGCAGCATCGGGTAAATATTTTCTTTCATATATTCCACATTGCCTGTATATTCAAAATACTCCCAGCAGTTCTGCAAAATCCACGGAACGGCTGCCGGCGACCAGCCCCAGGAAAAGCTCCAGCCAGGACACGTCCAGCCAAACGGCGTGTTCTGCGTATGCGCGGAAAATCCGTTTGCTTCGCCGGGTTCGCTCTTAATTCCAAAATAAGCTTCGGCCGTTACGCGCCCTGGCTCTCTGAGGGAATTGACATAATCAATAATTGGAATTCCGCACTCTGCAAGATTTGCAGAATACGTCGGCCAGTAGTTCATCTGGAGATTAACATTCATATGATAATCGCTGCCCCACGGGACGCGGTCGCCTCCGCCTACACGGTTCTGCCATACGCCCTGTAAATTCGACGGCAGATCCCCCGCTCTTGAAGAAGCAATCGTCATATATCTTCCATATTGATATAAAAGCACCTCCAGCAGTCCCCTTTCCGAATCGGAAGCGCTGTTGTTTTTGTATGAGGAAAGCAGTACGTCCGTCGTCTTATCAGACGCCGCCTGGCCGAGGTCTAAAGTCACTCTGTCAAACAATTCCCTATAATCCGCAAGATGGCTTTCCTTCACTGCGTCAAATCCCTTTTCAGAAGCTTTTTCTACAACATCCGCTACGCTTGCGGCAAGCTCTGCGTCCGTTTCTCCTGTCCGGTACGTTGGATATTCGTTTTTATAGTCTGTATCCGCAGACACGTAAAAAATGATTTCTGAAGCGCCGCTAATATCCAGAGACTCGCCGTCGCTTCCGGCAGAAATACTGCCGTCCGCCGTTTCTGCTTTAATCATGGAATTCATCTTCATCTGATTATCCTGCAGCGCGCCAGCCGTAACAAGTGTTCCCGACGTATCGTCCGCCGTATAGCTGACTTCCTTTCCGATCCCTCTTGACACTGCATTTTCTGCGTTATCCACCGGGAATCTGACGTTAACGTCCATCGTACCGCCGTCTGCCGTCAGCTTCATAACAAGCACATTATCCGGATGGCTGATAAAATACTCTCTGTGATACCTGGTTCCGTTTGCCGTAAAATCTACATTTGCCGTTGCTGTAGCAAAATCGAGATTTCGCTCATAATCTGTCGTCGGCGTTGTTTCCGAAAGTCCGCCATAGGTCAGATAAATATCTCCCCAGGACTGATAGCTGCCGTATCCGCCGGCTTCTCCTTCGCCTACAATCTTGTTGCACATATTGCCTGCCGCAGAATCCCCATTTAAAAAGGCGTCTACCACTTCCTGGTAAATATCCGACATTTTCTTATTATCTTTTTCAAAAATATTCCCGCCATCATAATTCGGCCGTTTGGTGCTTGGCCCTCCGTTCCACAACGCCTTATGGTTAAACGTCAGATGCTCTTCTGCAATCTCGCCATAGATATTCGCCCCCATATAACTGTTTCCAATTGGAAGCGTATGCTGCTGCCAGTTATTATCTTCGGCTGTCGGCTTAAAGTCTCCTGCCCCCAATATATTGACCCCTTTGCTTGCCGGCTCATCGTACCATAACTTCAACAGATTCTCATCTCCTTCTGCCTGCCTGGCAGGAGCCGCAGTCAATGCTGCCGGCACGGAAGTTATCAGCATTGCAGCCGAAACGGCGGCAGATAAAATTTTATGAAATGACTTACTCCGCATAGTTCCCCTCTTCTCCTTTCTCAACGCTAAAGATATGTTTAGTATAACATAATAAATTCTGCTTTTCCACTTGATTTTTGTGAATTTTGACATATTCTCTTTTTGCATCGGCAAAATTCTTTTTTCTACAAAATTCTTTCTGTTTCTATCATAAAAAACATTTCATCATTGCAATATTCACAAGCCGTGGCGTATAATGGATTATAGAGCAATTTTTAAATATAAGCCTGACGATAGAAAAGGAGGATTAGAAATGGAAACTCAATTTGCATGGCGAAAAGAGTTCAGCATTGGCGTAGACAGCATTGACAAGGAACATCAAAGGCTTTTTAAAATTATCAACAAGCTTTTCGCATTTAAAGATGACGAAGCGACCAGCCAATGGGCCTGTCAGGAAGGGATTAAATTTTTTAAGGGACATGCGATAAAACATTTTGCAGACGAAGAAGCTTACATGGCTTCTATTCAATACAAAGATCTTGAGCAGCACAGACGTCTGCATAACAGCTTTCAGAAAAATACGCTTCCCGCTCTTGAAAAAGAGCTGGAACAGTCAGGATATGCTCCGGACGCCGTAGAACATTTCCTTGGCGTTTGCGCCGGCTGGCTGATTGGCCATACCCTGACGGAAGATCTTGCCATCACGGGAAGACATGTCAAAAAAACGACGGAATTCCTGCCGGATGTACAGCTTAAAGCTATGAAACAGGTCATTGTTCAGCTTGTATTTGACATGTTTCACCTGGAATCCCATTTAATCAGCGACGCCTATAATGGCGAAAAATTTGGAAACGGCGTATACTACCGCCTGATTTACGGAACCAAACAAACAAAACAAAAACAGGAAGTCATTCTCGTTTTTGAAGAAAAGCTTCTGATCAATACGGTCGGAAAAATTCTGGGCATCCAGACAAACAAACTGGACAATATGCTGGTACACGCGGCACGATATACGGCCAGACAATTTGTAGAACGTGTTATGGAGCAATTCCCGACACAGGAAAATTACGAACTGAAAGCAGAAAATCTTCTGTCCTATGAACAGTTCCAGAAAATATTTGAAAAAGAAAGTCCGCACATCCGGCTTTTATTTGATACAGGCGCAGGATATTTTTCCTATTGCGCCATAGCTCCACATCTGCTCGAAAGCGGCGCGGGAACTCCGATTGAAACAGAAAACGCCATTGCAGAAGTAAAAGAATATCTGAAAAAACGCGAAAAATCCAACGCAAAGCCAAGGATTCTCGTTGTAGACGATTCGCTGATGATACAACAGCATATGAAAAAACTGTTAGACGATGATTATGACGTTACGCTGGCCGAATCCGGCGTGGCCGCCATCCGAATCATTACGTTAAATAAGCCGGATTTGGTTCTTCTCGACTATGAAATGCCGGTTTGCGACGGACGGCAGACGCTTGAAATGCTAAGATCCGATCCTTCGTTCGGCAATGTTCCGGTCATTTTCCTGACCGGAAGAAACGATCCGGAAAGCGTAAAGAAAGTTATGTCTTTAAAGCCCGCAGGATATTTATTAAAAAACTTAAAACCAGAAGACATTAAGAAAAGCATTGACGAATTTTTTGAAAAGAAAAAATGAGAAAGCAAAACGGCTGCCGCATTTTGCGGCAGTCTGTTTTTTATCCATTTACGCCCGTCTTGTCAAACCTTGTGGAATATGATACGATACCCAAAATTTTTATTTTCTATAAAAGAGGAATGACATGAAAAAGATACTAATCGCGGAAGACGAGCAGCATTTGCAGCGAAACATCCGGCAGCTTTTGGAATGCCACGGCTATCTGGCGCTTGCCGCGTCAAATATTTCCGAGGCTATGCATTATGTGTTAAATGACAGGGAAATTGATTTATTTCTGCTCGACGTCTGGCTTGCAGACGAAGACGGCTTTGAATTGTGCCGCCGCATACGTCTCCACAGCTTAAAGCCCGTCATCTTTCTTACGGCGTGCGACGACGAAGCGTCCGTTGTCAAAGGCCTGCAGATTGGGGGAGACGACTATATTACGAAGCCGTTTCGCGCAGCCGAGCTGATTTCCCGCATCCAGGCAAATTTACGCCGGCAGGACTTTACAAACGCCGTCAAAATACTGCGCTGCGAAGACATTAAGCTGGACATGCAGCAGAGTCTGGCTTATAAGGCAGACGAATCGCTGCATTTGGGAATCATCGAATACCAGCTTCTTTTGATTTTGATGCAGAATGCAGGACGCATCTTAAACAGGGAACGGCTTATGGAAAAATTATGGGACGCTTCGGGAAAGTCCGCGGAAAACAATACGCTTTCCGTAAACATGAGCCGTCTCCGCAAAAAAATCGGCCCGGAATATATTGAAACCATCCGGGGATTTGGCTATCGTTTTACAAAACAAGTCACAGAACATCTGGAATAGAGGTAGAGCCTATGGCAAATAAAAAAGAAACCGTCTGTACGTTTCAACTTCTGGCAGCGATCGCCTTTCTTCTGGCAATTGGATTTCTGCCTTTTTTTCTTATTCAAAAGTCGTTTATTACCGGACAGCAAAATATGATTGGAAAAATATATGAAAAAGATCCCGCATTGTGCGAAGAGCTTCTGCACGATATGTTCCGGAAAGATATTTTTTCAACCGAAACCAGACAGGGAGAAGAAGCCATGGTTTCTCTCGGTTACACAAAAAAAGGCGCTTCGTACTTATTTTCAAACACCGGATGGGAAAAAATTTATCTTGGAACTTTCTTTTTACAGAGCGTTTTTGCCCTGTTTGTTTTTTTCCTTATTTTCCGTCTGAAAAAGCTTCGGAAAGAAAACGAAGCCCGTCTGCTTTTGGAAATGCAGAATGCATGGAAAGAAAAAGAAATCCAAAAAGAAGAATTTTTCCTGGAACAAAACAAACGCACGCAGACATTTATTGAAAATATCGCCCATCAGATCAAGACGCCCTTAAGCTGCATTTCCATTTCCATGGATCTGATGCTCGAGGCGGCGGACGCCGTGCAAAAAGAACAGATTTTAAACTGTTTTTACTATCTAAACAGTATAAAGACTCTGATGAAAAAGCTCTTAGACATCGGCCGTCTGGAAGCAGGCAAAATTCTTATGCAAAAAGAATGCATCCGGATAGAACAACTTTTAGAGGACTGCATAAGCTCTCTGCCAAACGCAAAAGAAAGGATTACCGTCCTCCTTGAGGATTCGACACAAAAAAGCTGCGACTATTACGGCGATTACGAATGGCTGAAAGAAGCGTTTGGAAATATTTTAAAAAACTGCCTGGAGCATGACGGCGGCGAGGAAAAAATATTGATTTCTCTTGCCCGGACGTCCGAGGGAATAAAGCTTACCATACAAGATCATGGCGCCGGAATCTCCCCGGAAGACCTGCCCCATATTTTTGACCGTTTTTATCTGCCAAAGCACGCAAAAAAATCCCATTCCGGGATTGGCTTAAACCTTGCAAAATTAATTATAGATCATCATTTCGGCAGCTTTCATGCCGCCAATCACGCGGAGGGCGGCGCCGTATTTACCATTCTTCTGCCGGTATTTGATACAAAAAACAGGAAAATATAATGTCTGTCACGTTCCTGTAAGGTTTCCGGGTTAAAATAAAGGAAACGAAAAAAGGAGGCAGATAGATGAATTTATTTTTAAAACTGACCGTTACCGGTTTGAAACGAAGAAAACGGGAAATGCGGTATGTTTCCATAGTCGCTTTTATCGCCGTATTCTTTATGTCTTCCGTCACGTTATTCCAGACAATCCTGGAC
>CATOKN010000085.1 GCA_951800425.1 uncultured Lachnospiraceae bacterium | reverse complement strand
TACCCAACATTCACAGAGTTTTATCTGAAAGTATGTGAAAACTAAGGAACCGCCGTATACGGAACCGTACGTACGGTGGTGTGGGAGGTCGGTAGATAAAATAATTATCTACCTCCTACCCGATTATTTTTAGCAAGGTGTAAAAAGGAGATTTGAAATGGGTGTATTAAAGCGATTGGGAAGAAGAATGATTTGCGGCATACTGACTGGAACAATGGCTCTTACAGGGATTCCGGTACAGATACAGGCTGCTCCTGAGATTGTGGCGGGAAATTATGAGATTGACATGGCCCGTATTCCGCAAGTGCATTTTGCAGAACATAAAGATTGGGAAACGCTGTATCAAACGGCATGGGAAAGTCATAAAAGTAATATTCGGGCTGTTTCCAAAGGGCTGAATCCGGAGCTTACGACAGATGAAAAACAGTCCTATTATGTAGATGAAGCGTTTGACGACAGAATTTTTCAATGGGATACGCTGTTTATGATGCTATTCGATAAGTATGGGCTGCATGAATTTCCGACATTAAATTCAATGGACAATTTTTATTATCATCAGTATGATACGGATGATGAATCCGACGGATTTATTTCCAGAATGATTTATGAGAATGACGGAAGGGATCATTATAACGATTATAGAAATGTAGACGCAATCAATCCGCCGATGTTTGCCTGGGCAGAGTGGGAACAATATAAAATTCACGGGGATGTGGAGCGTTTTTTAAAACTGGTAAAGGGAAAACCGATTATTGACAGGCTGGATTCTTATTATCAGTTTATTAAACGAACGCGCAGACATAAAACGGGTCCGGCGGCAGGGCTTTATGTGTCAAACGGCCAGGGAAGCGGCCTGGATAATACGCCGGATCAGGATTACCAGGGCTGGGGACAGGCGGTGAAAGACATGACGTTCCAGCAGGTACAGGCGGCCTCCTATATACAATTGATTGCCGCGGAAATTTTGGATAAGAAAACGGGGCTGACGGAGGAAGAGCGACAGAAATTTGAACGCTTGCAGGAAACATACAGACAGGAAGAAAACGAGCTGAAAGAGCTGGTTCAGGAAAAGCTGTGGTCAGAAGAAAAGGGATGCTTTTTTAATATGGACAGTCAGACGGGAGAATTGAAAGACGTCGTGACCCCGATGGCATTCTGGTCTTTGGCAGCCGGCGCTGCGACCAAAGAACAGATGGAGCGCATGATAGAGGGGTATGCCTTAAATTCTGAAAAAATGTATCGACCCAACGGACTGGCTACTGTTTGCTATGATCACCCTTCTTTTAAATCGACCGGAGGATACTGGAATGGGGCGATGTGGTCGCCGGCATCTTTTCAGTGGCTAAAAGGGCTGCAAAAATGCGGGTATGACGACGTTGCGTTTGAAGAAGCTGTGCGCCATGTCAACGGCCTGGCAGATGTATGCAGAAAAGGAGCATATGACAGGTATGGGGAATTTTTACACACGCTCTGGGAAAATTATTCAACGGAATATTCGATTCCAGGCTCTACGGAGTTTTCCGATACGCAGCCCGCGCGGGCAAATTTTGTAGGATGGGCAGGTACGCTTGGCATTGGGTCTGTGATAGAGGATATTGCGGGAATTACGATAAGTGGAAATGAAAATGCCATTGACTGGAATATAAAACTGACGGAGGCGTTTGGGGTAGATAATTTGTATTTTTGCGGACCGGACGGAGAAAATTATGTAACTCTTGCCTGTGAAGAACGGGTGAGCGCTACTTCCGGCGCGAGGCTTACGGTAAAGGCAGATCATGCGTTTGAGCTGCGCGTGAAAGTTGGAGGAAAAAGCCAGACGATACAGGCAGACGCCGGCGAGCATCAGTATGTTGTGGATGGCGAGGACGGAGAGGAAAGCTATCTGGGAATCAAAACGTCCCAACTGCCAGAAGCTTCCTTTTCGGCAGAACAGCTAGAGAACGCAGACAGCGTTGTCTGTTTTGCTGCCGGAGAAAATATGGAAATAGCAGACGGACTGCCCGGACAGACGGGGAATGGAGCGGGCAGGATATTTAATGTCAATACCGTCGGACATTATCGGACGAATCAGAAATACCCGGCGACTTTGCGAAGCAGCGCCGTTATGCAAAAGCTTGGAACGAAAGACGCCATGGAATATGTAAAAACGACGTCTCCTTTTGGCGAGGAAGGGTTTATGTTTATGACTCCTGCCTCAAATTCTATGCAGACGGTGAAAGTTTTGCTGGGCGTAAAAAATGGAACGGCAGTCGTAGAAGCTGATTTGATGGATGCGTCTGAAGTGACAAAGAGCATCGCGCTTGCGGGAGGAAATCAGGAGACAGTTTATGCGGTTGAAATTCCATATTGCGCAGCCGGCGATACCAGAATGATGGTTACCGCCACTATGGAGCAAAGCCAAAAAGCGCCGGGAGAAATCAGCCTGAAAGCTATTTTATTGGAAAATGGCGGCGGGAAAGTTTTAAAAGCTCCGGCTGAGGTAAGCGCATTGTCAAAGGACGCCGCGCTTATGGTGGACGCAAAAACGCCGGAAGAGACGGTTTATGACAGCTACCGCATTTATTATAAAAAAGCGGATGAAAATGACTGGCAGGTAAAAGAAACATCCGGTATGCCTTATTTGCTGGAACATCTGGAAAATTACAAACGATATGACATTTTTTTAACAGGCGTAAAGAATGGGCGGGAATCTTCGGACTCCCGGACGGTTTCACAGATTCCGGAGAAAACGGCGCAGACAGACGCAAGGCGGGCGTACCATGACTGGGAGGAAGTAAAAAATCTGGTATTAAACGGAAATGAAGATTTTTCAAAGGTTTCGCATGCGTTAAATTTTGATGTGAGCGGCGCGACGTATGGAACAGAGTTTACATTTACAAGCGGCAGCCATACGGCAAATTATGGGCTGCGGAACAATGGCGTTGTGGTAAATCCGATTCTTCCACAGGAGAATTTGATAACAGATCTGAAAGTAACTGCAGTCTGTGGAGAAAAAACCATAACGATAACCGTTCCGGTGACAGTTTTGGCCGTAGCGGCAGAAGATGCATTTTATGTGTCCGGGAAAAAGGGAACGATGGTTTCCGGAAATGTGAATCTGACGGAAGAGGGCGCGGTGGACTGGATTCAGTTTAGCTCGGAAAATCTGGCGGACTGTGCGAAAAAAGATACCAATCAGGAATTATTGAAGAATTTTAAGGTATTGGGCCAGACAGATCGCGTCATTTCCGATGGTACCTTTGCGTTTTCAGCGTCCGACGGAACAAAACAGCCCTCAGATTATACGGCGGTTACGACAAAAGGGAATGGCAATGGGTTTTCCATAGAATTGCCTTACAGCGATACCGTACAAACGGCGAAGATTTATGCAAACGTATGGGGAGGAGACGTTACATTTGCAGTTTTGGTAAACGGAACGTCTGTGTATGAAGATACGTTTGGAAAAAACGATTCGGATGGAATGGCGGGACAGGAATTTGTCGTTACTTATAAAACTCCGTCTCAGAATGACAAGGTAGAAGCAAAACTGTATTGCAGCAAAGATTTGGGACAATGGGGAGGATGCGTGACAGCGCTTCAGGCAGTCGCCGTAAAAGAAGCGGACGAGGATATTTTAAATCCGGGCTCTTTGGATACGCAGGTGGAAATTACGCAGTATGCACAGCCTGAAAGCGTCAATCTAACAAAAGAGGGAAGCATGGACTGGAAATTATTTTCCAATACGGATCTGACTAAAATCGAGAAAAAAGCAGGTGGACATGGAATATCAGATTTATCTGCTATCCGGACAGTGACCAAGCAAAATGGAGACGCTTCCGACGCTGTATTTTCCTATACGGACGGAACAAACAACAAGGAAGGAGCGTATGATAAAAGCGTCGTATTTGAGCAGGCAGGAAATGGCATTCGATTTGATTTGCCTTATCGCTCCCACAGGCAGACGGCAAACATATATCTTGGAGCATGGTCTGCGAAAGTAAAAGTAACAGCCTCCGTAAAAAAAGAGAACAACATTGTAAAAGAGTACGCCGCATATTTTGATACAGGGGAACAGGCGTCCGAGGCGCCCGCAATTTATCAGACAATTTCTTTTGATTATTTGCTGAAAGATCCGGATTCTGTCTTGCAGATAGAAATTATGAATGAAAAATTATATGACGAAAAGTGGGGAAATTTCAATCTGAGCGCGATTACGTTAAACGGTTCTTTTTTTGCAGAGACTGCTGCGAACGAAAATGGGGCGTTGATTATTACAAATCCCATTGCATCTGCGGGAGAGGAGGTAACGGTATTTGCTGTTCCAAAGCAAGGGTACCGTCTCAGACCAGACAGTTTAAAGTATTGCAGAAAGGACGATGGAAGCGAAGTTGAGATTGAAGGAGAATCTTTTGTAATGCCCGCTGCCGATATAACGGTCAAAGCAGAATTTATAAAAGAAGAAGCGTCGCTTGTCGCTTCGATTCTCATAAAAGCAGAACGAAACATTTTGTCTGTGGGAGAAAAGACGAAAGCAACGGCGGAAATATTGCCGGAGAATGCCGGAAATAAATCCGTAGCCTGGTCCTCTTCCAATGAATCGGTAATTAAGGTAAACGAAGACGGCGTTATTACGGCTTGCGCAGAAGGAAAAGCAAAGGTGATTGCCGCAGCATCGGACAAAAGCGGCGTATCTGCGAGCTTGGACATTACAGTGATAAAAGCGTTGGCGGGACAAAATACGGAGGATAAAGAGGCGCTTTTGGGAAAAATTTACACAAGCGGAAATTATTCTTTTAAAGTTACAAATACAACGAAGCAAACGGCAGAGATTGTCGGAAGTAACGATAAAAAGTGCAAAACAATAAAAGTGCCGGATAGCGTTTTGCTTTTTGGAAGGAAATATAAAGTGACGGCAATCGGGGCAAAGGCGTTCCAAAATTATAAACAGGCGACCGCTGCGGTAATCGGAAAGCAAGTGGTAAAAATCGGTAAAAATGCATTTGCGGGCTGCGTGAAGCTGAATAAAGTAAATATCAAAAGCGCAAAGCTCACAGAAATTGGAAGCAAGGCGTTTTATGGCTGCAAAAAATTAAAACATGTTATAATAAAAAGCAAGAAGATAAAAAAATCAGGAAAAAATGCCTGGAAAGGAATTCATAGGAATGCGGTGATGAAAGCGCCGGCTTCTAAGAAAGCCTATTATAAGAAGTTGTTTGCATGGAAATAAATTTATCTATTCTCAAATGGACAAAGTTATGATATAATGAGAAAAACATAAAATCAGCTTAGAAAAGGAAGTAGATATTATGACGGAAAGCGGATTATTGATCTTTTTAGCAATCCTCGTTTTGTTTGTTGTGACGGTTGCAGTCGTTACGGTTGTGTCAGCAGTGACCAGCGCGGTAGCGGCGGTGGCGCAGAAGAATTTCGAGGACGAAGAGTAGCATACGAATTTTTTCATGCAAATCAAACGGATAAAAGTCTGAAGCTCTGTGTAAGTGCAAAGAGTTTCAGACTTTTTCTATTGTCCATAACAGTTTATTTTTCTTTTTTGATTGGGTTCATGTCTACGCCCCGGCTTGCGTCTGCGCCGGGATCTTCTCCGAAGTTATAATCTTTTCCCGGCAGAATGGCATTTAAAAGAATGCCGGCAATTGCGGCAATGGCAAGACCTGTCAGCGTAACAGAGGTTGTCCCGATTGTAAATGTCAGGCCGTTTGAAAAGCCGAGCCCGGATACGAGTATAACGGCTGCAATAATCAGATTTCTGGATTTCGTGAAATCTACATGATTTTCCACTACGTTTCTTACGCCGATTGCAGAAATCATTCCATATAGCATAAAGCTGACGCCGCCAATAATAGCTGACGGAAGAGAACTGATGATTTCGGAAAATTTCGGCAGGAAACTTAAAATAACGGCATAGACGGCTGCCAGACGAATGACTTTGGGATCGTATACTTTACTCAGCTCCAAAACGCCGGTATTTTCGCCGTAGGTAGTATTTGCAGGACCGCCAACGAGCGCGGAAAACGAAGTGGCAAGGCCGTCGCCGATCAATGTACGGTGCAGACCTGGATTTTCAATAAAATTTTCACCTACCGTAGCGGATATGGCAGACATATCGCCAATATGTTCCATCATGGTCGCCAGGGCAATTGGCGCCATGACCAGTATGGCAGTCAGGTCAAATTTGCAAAGTTCAAACGGAGGAAGGCCTACGACAGACGCGGCCGCGACGTTGGTAAAGTCCAAAATCGCGCTTCCGTCCGGATTTACAAAGCCGCATGCATTCAGGATGAGAGCCGCGGCATAAGAGATGACGACTCCCAGTAAAATTGGGATAATGCGGAACATTCCTTTTCCCCAGATATTAAATACGATAATAACGGATAAAGCAATGAGCGCAAGAATCCAGTTGGTGGATGCGTTTGAAACTGCAGACGGCGCAAGGCTTAAACCAATACAAATAATAATTGGCCCTGTGACAACCGGAGGCAGAAAGCGCATAACCTTTTTGATTCCCACAAGCTTAATGACAAGCGCAAGAACAAGATACATCAATCCGGCAACGACGATGCCGCCGCAGGCGTAGGGCAGTTTTTCTCCCATGGACATATTTTTGAAAATTCCGGTATCCAGATTTGCAACGGTGGAAAAACCGCCCAGAAATGCAAAAGAAGAGCCGAGAAATGCAGGAACTTTCAATTTGGAACAAATGTGAAAAAACAGGGTTCCGATTCCGGCACAGATTAACGTGACCTGAATGGACAGTCCCTCTCCTTCAAAATAACCGTTGACTAAAATGGGTACAAGGATTGTGGCGCCAAACATGGCGAACATATGCTGCAGTCCTAAAATAAGCATTTTGGGAATGCCAAGGACTGAGGCGTTGCGGATTGGTTCTGTTTCGTGATTCATTTTATAAACTCCCTCCTGCCGGTTTAAGGCAAATTAACATTTTTCCGGTTCCGGGTAGGTTGTGCCAAAAGTTTCCACAGTCACTTTTTTTAGCTTTTGCTCTTTGATGGGCCGGTCGCTGTAATCTGTCTCTGTTTCCGCGATTTTATTGACAATGTCTGTGCCGTCCGTAATTTTTCCAAAAGCTGCATAAGAGCCGTCTAAATGCGGAGCATCTTTGTGCATGATAAAAAACTGGCTTCCCGCGGAATCCGGCATCATGGAGCGCGCCATGGATAAGACGCCGGCAGAATGCTTCAGATTGTTTTCGAAGCCATTTTGTGAAAATTCTCCTTTGATTCCATATCCGGGGCCTCCCATTCCGGATCCTTCCGGATCGCCGCCCTGAATCATAAATCCTTTTATGACGCGGTGGAAAATCAGGCCGTTGTAAAAGCCTTCGTTGATTAGACTGATAAAATTATGGACTGTGTTTGGGGCAATTTCCGGATAAAGCTCGGCTTTCATAATGTCCCCGTTTTCCATTTCAAAAGTTACGATTGGATTTTGTGCCATGTTTTGACCTCCTTAAAGTTTTCTGCAAATCATTGTAGCAC
>CATOKN010000084.1 GCA_951800425.1 uncultured Lachnospiraceae bacterium | reverse complement strand
CCGTAGCAGTCAGCTTAAACATAATATCATGCATCCTGAAGCTTGTCAAGAACTTTTTTTACTTTTTTTGACATTATATTTAACTGCGAGCGGAGAAGGAGGGATTTGAACCCTCGCGCCGCTATTCACGACCTGCACCCTTTCCAGGGGTGTCCCTTCGGCCAGCTTGGGTACTTCTCCGAATAAAAACCATATCCATTTATTTCATCCAGTCTGAAAAGACTGAGCGGAGAAGATGGGATTCGAACCCATGCGCCCTTTCGGACAAACGGTTTTCAAGACCGCCTCGTTATGACCACTTCGATACTTCTCCTGAAGATTGTTTTGTGATGTTGTCTCACAAATCAACGCAAGGATGATTCTATCACCAACTATGCCTGTTTGTCAATAACTTTTTTGACATTTCTTAAACATTTTTAACATTCTTTTTCTTTTTCGTAGTTTCTGAGAAAAACCTCGGCAATCTCCATATCCTCCGGCGTTGTAATTTTAATATTCCGGTAGCTCCCGGGTATCAGCCTGACTTTTGCAAAATGCCCGTATTCAACTACCATTGCGTCGTCTGTAATTCCTTTTGGCTGTTCCTCCCGTACTTTCCGGTATGCTTCCAGAATCAACGGATAAGAAAATGTCTGAGGCGTCTGTATCTGCCAGATGTTATCCCTTTTCGGCGTCATCCTGGCACAATTTTGTTCATCTGCGATTTTTATTGTATCTTTTACCGGCATTCCGATGACGCAGGCATGATAAGTTTCTACCGCACGAATGGAATCGCGTATCATTTTCTGCGTAACGAAAGGCCTGGCCCCGTCGTGAATTAAAACATAATCGCTGTCTTCAGCCGCCAGCAGTCCCGCGTAAACCGAATCGCAGCGTTCTTTTCCTCCGGGTACGATTTTCGTCCCCTTATCTATGCCGTATTTTTCCAGAATTTCTTTTTTACAATATTCTGCTTCTTGGGAAACAAGAACGATGGCGTCTACGCAGCTTTCCTGAAATGCTTGCAGAGAATAGGAAAGAACCGGTCTGCCTCCCAGAGGCAAATACTGCTTTTTACAGGAAGCGCCCATCCGGCTGCCGCTTCCTCCCGCCAAAACGATTGCCGTTATTTTCTTTTTTTTCATCGAACCTCTCCCAACTTCAGATTTGGCACGGCGTTCAAATCCAGGCCGGAACGTACGCCCGCCAGATAGTTATAATATGCCGCGGCGCCAATCATCGCGGCGTTATCCGTACATAAGACCGGAGACGGACAGTAAAAGGAAACGCCCCTGTCCTCACACGCTTTTTGAATCGCATTCCGAAGCGTTGCATTTGCGGACACGCCTCCGGCTATGGCGAATTTTTTCATGCGCGTCTCTTCCAGAGCCTTTATGGCATTTCCTGCCAGCACGTCAATCACAGCCTGCTGAAAAGAAGCGGCTACGTCTGCAGGTACAATTTCCGTCCCTTTCATATGACAGGCGTTTAAATAGTTCAAAACAGCGGATTTCATGCCGCTAAAACTAAAGTGATAGCTTTCTCCGCCCACATGCGCCCGCGGAAACGCGATTGCTTTCGGATTGCCCTCGCGAGATATTTTTTCGATTTTGGGGCCTCCCGGATAGCCAAGCCCAATGGCCCGCGCCACTTTGTCAAACGCCTCTCCCGCCGCGTCATCCATTGTTCTTCCCAAAATTTCGTATTTGCCATAGTCAAGGACGTTGACCAGATGCGTATGGCCCCCGGAAACAATCAAACATAAAAACGGCGGCTCCAGATCTTTGTTTTCGATATAATTGGCGCAGATGTGGCCCTCGATATGATGCACTCCAATCAACGGCTTTTTCAATGCATAGCTGATAGCTTTCGCTTCCGCAACGCCAACCAAAAGAGCCCCGACCAGACCAGGACCATACGTAACGCCGATGGCGTCTATGTCATCCAGCGTCATTTCCGCCTTCTTTAATGCCTCCGCAATCACCTGATTGATTTTCTCAATATGTTTTCTGGAAGCAATTTCCGGTACGACGCCTCCATAAATGGTATGCAGATCGATTTGTGAAGAAATAATATTCGAACGCACGTCTCTCCCGTTTACCACAACTGCCGCAGAAGTTTCGTCGCAGGAAGTTTCAATTGCAAGAATGCGGACTGTGTTTGGATCATTCATTTTCGTCTGCGTCTCCTTCTACCAACTCAAATCCAAGGATTTTCCATTTTCCTTTGTCATCTTTTCTCAGTACGTAATTTTGAATGCTTTTCGCGAACCCATCGCTGCTGCGTACAAAATAGGACGACGTTGCATATGCGCACTCCCGGCCGTCAACTGTCTGATACTGCACGTCGTTACTGGAGCATACGGACGCATTGTTAATCGTTTTCTTCTTTTCCCGATAGCTTTCTACGTCTGTCTGGATGCGCAGATAATATTGCTCGGCCGGATTGTTATCCGCCAGTTCCTCGTCCATCAACATCAATGACTGATCCGCCAGTTTTTGAAATTCGTCTTCCGTATACTCTTCATTATAAAAACAACTGATAATCCGATTATAAAATTTAATGACCTCTCTTGGCGTTGCAGGATATGATTTTCCGGAAAGATCTTTTAAAATTACTTTCTGCACCTCTGTTACTTCCGCAGAGTCCGAAGCGTCCTTATGAGACAGATAATAGTAATATCCCACCACCAGAGCAACGCAGACTGCTCCAATCAAAATGATTCCCACTTTTTTCATATGCTATTCCTCCTTAAAATCAAGTTCCGCCGTCCGGCCGTCAAACCCAAGACTTGCCGCCGGAAAAATCTTTTTGACTTTCGGCATATAGGATTCGGCGCGCACTAAGGATGGGCTAAAATGCGTCAGCCAGAGTTCTAAAACCGATGCGTTTTTGGCAAGCGCCGCCGCTTCGTAAAAAGTCATATGCTTATACTGTCTGGCCTTTTCCATTTTTTCTTCCTCTGCATACATACCCTCGCAGATAAATAAATCTGATTTTTCCGCCGCTTTTTGAATGCCCTCTGTCGGTCTGGTATCCGTGCAATACGTAACTTTAATTCCCTTTCGCGCGGGCCCCAGCACCATATCCGGCGTATAAACTTTCCCGTTTTCCTCTACCGTCTGCCCATGCTGCAGACGATTCCAGCATCTTTTCGGTATGTCTTGCGCCAGGGCGCTTTCCAAATCAAATTTACCGCCTCTTGGTATTTCCAGGCTGTATCCGTAACATATCACATTGTGATTTACGCGAAACGCCCGGATATGATAGCCTTTTACCTCCAATTCTTCCACCGGCTCGCGCAGTTCTCTGTACTGAATTTCAAAAGGGATTTCAGGGGCAATGACGCGCAGTGCGCCGACAACTTTTTCCAATCCCTTGGGTCCCAAAATCGTCAGGGGCTCGGTTCGTTCCGCATTTCCCATCGTAAGAAGAAGCCCGGGCAGCCCGCTGATATGATCCGCATGGTAATGCGTAAAACAAATCACGTCAATCGACTTAAAGCTCCATCCCTTTTCCTTAATTGCAATCTGAGTCCCTTCTCCGCAGTCAATCAAAAGATTACTTCCATTATATCTTGTCATCAGGGCCGTCAGCCACCGGTAAGGCAGAGGCATCATTCCTCCGGTCCCAAGCAAACATACGTCTAACATAATTTCTCCTATTCCTCATCGATGCAGTGCATCACATACGCGTCTTCATGAATTTCCGTATAATAATTTTTCCGAATTCCGCATATACCAAAACCATGCTTCTCATAAAGACGGATGGCCGCAGCGTTGGTTACCCTCACTTCCAAAAAAAAGCGGGATACGCCGCTTCGTCTTCCGGCTTCCAGCAATTGACCTATCAGCTTATCTGCGATTCCCTGTCTTTTATAATCCGGCTTTACCGCTATGCTGACAATTTCCCCTTCGTCCAAAGCCATGGACAGCCCTCCGTATCCAACTACCATCTTATCTTTTCTTGCAACCAGAAAGTAGGCGTTATCCATCGGCAGCGCATCTGCAAATCCCTGTCTGCTCCAGGGCCTTGCAAATGACAGCGACGCAATTTCAGCCACCTGATCCAAATCAGATTCGGTCATTTTACTGATGATTGGCATGTATTCTCTCCATTCGTTCCCGCTCTGCCTGGGAAAGCCTTAGATATTCCGGCTTATGCATCGCGGCGTCTATTACCTTTCCTTCTATATAATACTGTTTTGCCAAAGCGGCAACCGCTCCCGCTCTCTGCTTATTTAAATGAGGCGGCGCAAATGAATATTCCACGCAAATCCGCTCTGCAATGCGCTGATCAAATACCGGTACTCCGTCTCCCAAAAAAACCGCCGCCTTTCCTATACTGTTTATTTCGGCAATTATCTCCTCAATATCAAGTGCGCATTGTTCTTTTATTGTCTTCATCTGGTTGCCGTCAAATTGATACAATCCCGTATAGGTCTGATTTCTTCTGGCATCCATCAGCGGGCAAACGACATCCCTGTGTCCGCACAGATTATATGCAAGCGCATCGACTGTCGGTATTTGTATAATCGGCTTATTTAATGCAAGCGCAAGCCCTTTTGCCGTCGCCGATCCAATCCGAAGTCCTGTAAAGGAACCAGGGCCACTCGCTACTGCAATCGCGTCCAGCTCATTTAAATCCAGCTCAATGATTTTTGCCAGCTCATTTAACATAGGCAAAAGCGTCTGCGAATGCGTTTTTTTATAGTTCATAGTAAATTCGCCGATTAAATTTTCATCTTCTACTACCGCCACGCTCGCCACAAGGCCGGAGCTGTCAATTGCTAATAATTTCATATCCCTACCTCTGTCAATGTGATTCTGCGATAATCAAATCCCTGTTCCAAATCTTTTTCTATTGAAATCTCTTTCCGCTTCTTCGGCAACAGTTCCGGAATCAGATTTCCCCACTCAATCATGGCAAGTCCTTCTCCGTAAAAATAATCTTCGTAACCGATTTCGTCCATTTCTTCCGGATCCGAAATCCGATATACGTCAAAATGGTAAAAAGGAATTCTTCCGCTTTCATAAATCTGCAGAATCGTAAACGTAGGGCTGACAATGGGTTCTTTAATGCCAAGCCCTTCTGCAATTCCTCTGGCAAAAACCGTCTTTCCAACGCCAAGATCTCCGGTCAGCGTATAGACGTCTCCGGGCTTTGCCTCTTTTCCCAGCGCTCTGCCAAGCTCCGCCGTTTCCTCCCAGGAAAAAGTCTGGTAAATTTTCTGCATAGACGTCTCCTTATTTCATCTTAAATCGATATGGCGGCAAATTGGACGCCGCAATTTTTTGTATCGTTTTATATTCTGCCCCAATCTGGCTTCTTGGAATAACAAAAGCATTGACGCGGCTGCTGTATATCAACACATTGTGTCTTGTAGCCACTATCTTATACACCTGCTCCCACAACAGATCTGCCGACGCGCCGTTCTGCGACGTATGAACGCCCATTTCATCTATCGCATAATGCAGCGCGTTTTTCAAAACTTCTGATTTTAAAATCTGCTGCCTGGAACGAAGATAAAGCTGAAACGGCAGATAGACGCAAAACAATGCGCCAAACCCGGCGTAAAGGAACGTATACATCGGCTCCATCGAGCCGCGGGCATAAAATGCCAAAACAAAACAAACCGCCGCAATAAGAATCGAAAGTATTCCCTGGCTTGACGTATAGGCGTGATGCATGCTAAAGCGGTACATGTCTTTTTCTGTCAGCGTTATATCGAATTCTGTCTTCATAGCTTCCTCCTGTCTGTATCTTTTCAAAAGTATAGCATTATTTGGATAAATTCACAAGTTTTGGTTCCGGAATCAAAATTTTTCGATTTTTTTAAAAAAATATTAAGTTTGGGAGAAACTAACAAATAATACGCTTTTAGTTTTCCCGTTTATAAACCCATGTTTTCCATCTTTTTTGTGGATAATGTTGATAACTTCGTGTATAACTCTAAAATATGCCGTTTTTCCACTGTTTTCATTGTGGATAACTATCCCCTATGCATCCACATTATTATGAAATAAATTTAACAAGTCTTTTTCTTTTGTACAGTTTGTCCAACTTGTAATAATTTTGTTACATTTATATTCCATACGTATGATGAGCTTTTAAAAAGACCGTGTACGCTCTGTCCCGCACACGGCCTCATAATAAATTTCTATGTAGTTTTAAAAAATTCTGCGAATCGCGATAATCTGCCTGTAATTTGCCGGAGACGTATATTTAATGCCGCCTTCCGGGGTACTTGCATGAACAATCGTATTATTGCCGATATAAATTCCAACATGTCCGCTGTAGCAGATAATGTCGCCCGGCTGCATATCGGATACGCCGTATCCTACGCCGCGCATTGCAGATGAAGAATGCGGAAGACCTACGCCAAAAGCCGCATAAACCGACATAACAAATCCGGAACAGTCCGCGCCGTTTGTCAGGCTTGTCCCGCCATATACGTAAGGATTCCCAACAAACTGGCAGGCGTAATTTGCAACTGCGCTTCCGCCGGAACCGCTTGGCGAAGAAGTTTTTTTCGAGGAACCGGAGGATGATTTGCTCTTGCCCTCGCTCTTGGATGCGGACGCTTTCTCTGCCGCTTCCGCAGCCGCCTGTCTCTCGGCCTCTTCTTTTGCAAGGCGCGCCTCTTCTTCTTCTTTTGATTCTGCCGTTACAAATTCTACGGATTTATTTACATAATCGTTCGATACGTATCCTTCTCCTTCTTCCACGGCTACTTTTGTCCAGCCGTTTACGGATTCGTCCGTTACTGTCAGCTCTTCTTTGTCCGGTACCATTCCAAGTACGTCAGACTCCGTCGTCGGCTCCGTACGAACGAACAGCGTCTCCGTATCTACCGTCGCCACGCGTCTGCTGACCTGTCTTGCAAGATCCTCGTTTCCACAGACTACAAATTCGCTTTTTACATATCCGGTCACATTGCCGGATGTAATTTTATACCAATCTCCTTCTGCCGCTTCCACAGTTGCCGCCGAATTGTTGTAGAGCTTTCCTACGACATTGCCCTCTTCTCCGGCAGAATCTCTGACATTTACATAATTATCCACCTGTGCAATCGCTATATCTGCATATTCGGACTTCTTTCCCGCCGCTTCCTGTACCGCAGATGAAACGCAGTCTGCCAGGTTCATGGAAATTCCCGCTGCCGCGGTTGTAAATGCGCCTTTCACTTTCTCTTCCAGCGCAATTGACATCATTGCCGGCGCGCCGGCTACCGGCATGTCCGCATAGACTGCCGACGGCGTAATTGCAAGAGTGACTGCGGCTGCCGCGCAGCATGCCGCTAAACGAAAGGCTTTCCGATTTTTATTCATATGATCCATCCTCCAAGATTATACAGCTTATCCTATTTATTACGAAATTATTACGTTATTTTCGTGGATATTATAACAAATCGCTCATTTCGCGTCAACCTTTTTTTCTTTTAAATTCTGACAAAATTATGCAGCCGGACTACGCCGGCTGCAATTGAAACCAAATCCTTATTTTATAATGCCGCAACAATATCCGCAACTGCATTTGCACCGTCTGAGGCCGCCGTTACGACCTGCCTGAGCGCCTTTGACCTGACGTCTCCGGCCGCATAAACTCCGTCCAGATT
>CATOKN010000083.1 GCA_951800425.1 uncultured Lachnospiraceae bacterium | reverse complement strand
CAATAATCTATTGTGTCTTGTGAAGTCGTAACAATTCCAAAGAGTTTTCGCATAAAATCTTCTTTTTCGTGAAACATTTCCAAAATTATGATGGCATCATTACCTTTTATATGGTAAAAAAAATAATTATGCTCTACAAAAATATAATAGTAATCACACCCAATATCATATTGTGATGATATTTTTGTACCTGATTGAGGAAATGTCTCTAGCAGCCTGACCCTCTTTGTTAATTTCTGACAATTTGGGAATATTCCAGTCTCACCAAACGCTATACCCCCAACTCTTTTTCCAATTCATCCGCAGATATAGTTCCTTCCGTAAGCGCAGACTTTTCAGCTTCTTTTAATTTTAACAATAATTGATTTAACTCTTTCTGCTTATCTAATTCGTCCAATTCCTGCATATCAATAATGGCGCATGTACCATGTCCGTTACGGGTAAGATAGACCCTGTTGCCATAAGATACTTCTTTTACAACTGCTGTATAATTCCTCAAATCTGACATTGGCTTTATATTTGGCATTTCAAAATCTCCAATCCTTTTTCTTTTATTATAACAGCCATCCAATCCGGTTTGCAACAAGATTTACATGGAAATTTACAGCAAAGCAGCCCTTTCTCTTATATCGTCTGTATTACGCCGCAGGCAATCTTTTCTCCGGCATTTCCCGCCGGCTGCGACATAAAATCATCCCTGTCCCTGTGAATCACGACGGATCTTCCCACAATATCATACAATTTCATATCGTCGTCATAAAATGCCAGCCATGCGTATCCATCGGATGAACGCAAAGGCGGCATATCTCCTTTATGCTGCGGATGCGGACGCTGTCCGGGATTGTAGTGGCCTCCCGTATGGGAAAAGTGATCGGAACAGTCTCCCGTCTCGTGCAGATGAAATCCAAAAAAAGCGGGAATCTCCAGGCTGTCCGTCTGCGGCAGCCCGAATATCTCCGCTTCAATTAAAATTCCTCCGTTTGACGCTTCATAAAAATAAACATATCCCTGCAAATCCGGATACTCCTTATCCCCGCTTATTTTTGCAAATGCGCGCGGTCTGTTATCCGTCAACAGTTTCATAAAATTCAGGCGAGGCGTTATTCCAAACATAAAAACCTCTTTTTCTTTTATTCTATGCAGAAATTATTTTTCTTATCCTTTTATTTTCCGCTTTCTAAAATATGTTCTCTGCCCTGGGCAATCATTGTCCGCACATGATCGTCTGCAAGAGAATAAAATACGGATTTCCCCTCGCGTCTTCCTTTTACCAGCCTGTTCTGTTTTAATATCCTAAGCTGATGCGAAACGGCGGACTGAGTCATACGAAGCGCGGCCGCCAAATCACAGACGCAGACTTCTGCTTCAAACAGAACAAATAATATCCGTATGCGGGTAGAATCCCCAAAGACTTTAAACAACTCGGCCAAATCATAAAGCTCCGTCTCTTCCGGCATTGTCTCGTCTATAATTTTTAGAAGCTCTTTGTGAACTTCCGTCGTTTCACAGCATAATTCCTCTCGTTTCTCCATGCTATCCTCCTACCTGTTATAAATTCTTCACAAACAAAGCGCGAATGGCGTTCAGCACCGCAATCACCATAACTCCTACGTCTGCAAAAATAGCCAGCCACATATTTGCAATCCCAAGCGCCCCCAGAATCAGGCATAAAATCTTAACTCCGATTGCAAAATAAATATTTTCATAAACAATCCAGATGCATTTTCTGGAAATCCGAATGGCTTTCGCTATTTTCAGAGGATCGTCGTCCATAAGAACCACGTCTGCCGCTTCAATCGCCGCGTCCGAGCCAAGCGCGCCCATGGCAATTCCTATATCCGCCCTTGAAAGCACCGGCGCGTCGTTGATTCCGTCTCCCACAAACGCAAGCTTTTCTTTCGCCGGCTTTTCGCGCAGCAACTCTTCTACCTTTGCAACCTTATCCGCCGGAAGCAGCTCGCTGTAAACTTCCCGGATTCCAAGCTTCTGCGCCATCTGATCCGCGGCAGAGCGGCCGTCCCCCGTCAGCATGACCGTTTTTTTCATTCCTGCCTTTTCCAATTCTTCAATGGCCCCTCTGGCATGCGGCTTTGGCAAATCGGAAATTAAAATATGTCCGGCATAGCTGCCGTCTACCGCCACATGCACAACCGTTCCCGCATGCGTGCATTCCTGGTACGAAATGCCAAGACGCTGCATCAGACGGCCGTTTCCTACGGCGACTGCTTTCTGATCCACCCTGGCCGTTACGCCGTTTCCGCCAATTTCCTCCACATCGCTGACCCTGTCTTTGTCCACATCCTTACCGTACGCTTTCTTTAAGCTCTTACTGATGGGATGAGACGAATGGCACTCGGCCAAAGCAGCGTATTCTAAAATCTTCTCTTCTTCCATCTTGTTATGATGAATGCCGTTTACTTCGAAAACTCCCTGCGTCATCGTACCTGTCTTGTCAAATGCAATATAGCTTGTTTTCGAGAGCGTTTCCAGATAATTTGAGCCTTTGACTAAAATTCCCTCTTTTCCCGCTCCTCCAATTCCTGCGAAGAAACTGAGCGGTATGCTGATGACAAGCGCGCATGGACAGCTTATTACAAGAAACGTAAGCGCCCGGTAAATCCAGACGCCCCATTCCGGCGCGCCGCCCAGTACAAGCATACGGATCATTGGAGGCAAAACAGCCAGCGCCAACGCTCCATAACAGACGGCCGGCGTATAATACCTGGCAAATTTGGAAATAAAATTTTCTGATTTCGACTTTCTGGAACTGGAATTTTCCATTAGATCCAATATTTTGGATACGGTAGATTCCCCAAATTCTTTCGTCGTCCGAATACGGAGAACTCCCGTCATATTCATGCATCCGCTGATGACCTCGCTGCCCGGCGCCGCTTCTCTTGGCAGACTCTCTCCCGTCAGCGCGCTCGTATTCAATGAAGAAGTCCCTTCGATTACTATTCCGTCAATCGGAATCTTTTCACCGGGACGCACCACAAGAATGCTTCCGACTTCCGCTTCGTCCGGATCTATGCGCTCTATGCTTCCATTCCTTTCCACATTTGCATAATCCGGGCGAATATCCATCAGCTCGCTGATATTCTTTCTGCTCTTGCCTACCGCATAGCTCTGGAACAATTCTCCAATCTGATAAAACAGCATAACGGCCACGCCCTCCGTATATTCCCCAAGCACAATCGCACCGATGGTTGCCGCCGCCATCAGAAAATTTTCATCAAAAACCTGTCGGTTTGCAATGCCCCTGACAGCTTTTTTTAAAATATCAAACCCAATGATCAGATACGGAATAAAAAATAATCCAAACCGCGCAGAACCGCTGACCGGAAGAAAAGAAAACGCCGCCATCAGCGCAGCCGACGACAAAATCCGTATCAATGTCTTTTTCTGCTTTCTATTCATTTGTCTCCCCCTTTACAAGTAAATTTCACAGTCGTCCTCCACCTTTTTGCAGTTTTTCAGCACATCCTCCATCACTGCCTTTGGTTCGCTTCCCTCTTCAAATTCCACAATCATCTTTAACGTCATAAAATTCACAGTCGCAGCCTTTACGCCTTTTGTCTTATTGGCGGCTTCCTCCATTTTATTTGCGCAGTTGGCGCAGTCTACTTCAATTTTGTATGTTTTTTTCATCGTCTTTCATCCTTTCATATTTATATTTTTTCATATGAACAATTATTCATATGTTTAAATGTATTATACCATGAAACAGATATTTGTCAATACTGACTTGCAAGCAATTTTTAAATGCTATATAATAATTTTGAGGTGATGAAATGTCAAATGATATTCATGAATTTTTAAAAGAAGTTCTCGAAAAATTGCAGACGATGGATTATGTGAAGCCGGAATCCCTGCCGAATATTGATTTATATATGGATCAGGTCACGACTTTTATGGATACTCAGTTAGCTTCCACCAAACGGCATGAAGAAGATAAAATCCTGACGAAAACCATGATCAATAACTATGCCAAAAATGATCTGCTCCCGCCGCCAAACAAAAAGAAATATTCCAAAGACCACGTACTGACGTTACTGTTTATTTACTATTTTAAAAGCATTTTAAGCATCAGCGACATACAAAGCATTTTAAATCCGATTACGGATCAGTATTTTGGAACGGATGAATCTCCAAATCTGCAGGAAATTTATAACGAGGTTTTCGGTCTGGAGCATGTGGAAGTCCAGCACATTTTAAAAGAGCTTGCCAGAAAATACAAGACCAGCCTGAAGACTTTTCAGAATGTTCCTGAGGAAGACGCCGAGCTGCTGCGTAAATTCTCTTTTATCTGTATGCTGAGTTTTGACGTCTATATCAAAAAGCTTATCATCGAACAGACGATTGACAAGCTTCCATCTTCAAAAATAAAACCCGGAACCGGAAAAGGAAAAAAAGAATAGACGCGGCTCTATTCTTTTTCTTCTTTTTTTATTCGTTCAAATACCATGTCGTAACCGTCATTTCCATAATTCAGGGAACGGTTCACTCTGCTGATTGTCGCCGTAGACGCCCCCGTCTTTTCCGCAATGTCAAGATACGTCTTCTGTTCTCTTAACATATATGCGACTTCAAACCGCTGCGACAGAGAAAACAGTTCATTTACCGTACAGATGTCTTCAAAAAAAATATAGCACTCCTCTTTGTTTTTCAGGCTTAATATGGCGTCAAACAGATGATCTACCGATTCCGTCCTTACTTTTTTAACCATAGCGGCGTTCTCCTTCTCTCGTACTCAATATTTAAATTTTATCATTTTAACGCATGAAAGTAAAGGTGTCTTCCTTATTTTTTTGAAAAAGGAACATTTTCATGATTTATTTCACATATTTTAATTTCTTTCATAAAATATGGTATCATTTTCATTTAGGGAGGATTTTTGATTGTCATTACAGCTTTCCAGTAAAAAAAGGCTTTTATCCATGCTTCTCATTCTTTCGCTTGCTGTCGCGCTGCTGTCGGGATGCGAAAAACCGGGCTCCGGTTCTGACGGTAACGGAAAAAAAGTGGTTTTGAATGAAGTCGCACACTCTATTTTTTACGCTCCAATGTATGTTGCCATGGAAGAGGGATATTTTAAAGACGCAGGAATTGATTTGGAAACAGTCACCGGGTTTGGCGCTGACAAAACAATGACCGCCGTTCTTTCCGGTGAAGCCGACATCGGCTTTATGGGGCCGGAAACAACCGTATACGCCCATAATGAGGGCGCTTCCGACACAGTTTTAAACTTTGCGCAGCTCACGCAGCGGGCAGGAAACTTCCTTGTCGCAAGAGAAGCTATGGAGAATTTTAAATGGAGCGATTTGAAAGGAAAAACCGTACTTGGCGACCGGGCGGGCGGTATGCCAGAAATGGTATTCGAGTTTGTTTTGAAAAAGAATAATATAAATCCTGCAACGGATCTTTCCATTGATCAAAGTATTGACTTCGGCTCGACTGCCGCGGCATTTTCCGGCGGACAGGGGGATTTTACCGTAGAATTCGAACCTTCCGCAACCGCTCTGGAATCCGAACAGGCCGGCTGTGTCGTTGCCTCTTTGGGCGTGGATTCCGGATACGTTCCCTACACGGCATTTTCTGCAAAAGAGAGCTACATCAAAGATAACCCGGACGTCATTCAGGCTTTCACAGACGCGCTGCAAAAAGGGATGCTCTACGTCAAAGATCACGACAGCAAAGAGATTGCCGCCGCAATTGCCCCGCAATTTCCTGACACCGACAAAGACACCATCGCCGCAATTGTAGACCGCTATCAAAAACAGGACACCTGGAAAACAGACGTCATCTTTACAAAAGAAGCATATACCCTGCTTTTGGATATTTTAGATGAAGCAGGACAGCTTACGGAAAGACCGGAATATGAAGCGCTTATCCACACGGAATTTGCGGAAAAAGCCGCAAAATAAAGGAGTAACAACCAAAAACGGAGCTGCCGCCGCAGCTCCGCTTTGCTTATTATTTATTATACAAAAATCCCGACTGCCGTAACGCTTGCGACGCCCATAATAACTCCTGCCAGCAAAACGCCGAGCATAACGGCCATAATACTGGATTTAAAATCCATATCCAAAATACTTGCCGCCAGTGTTCCCGTCCATGCGCCCGTTCCCGGTATTGGAATTCCCACGAATAAAAGCAATGCCAGAAACAGTCCTCTTCCCGCTTTCTCCTGGAGCTTCTTTCCTCCTTTTTCCCCTTTTTCCAGACAAAATGTAAAAAATCCTCCTATCACCGGCTTATCTGCTCCCCATTCCAAAACCTTTCTTGCAAACAGATAAATCACCGGAACCGGAAGCATATTTCCAATGATGCAGACAATATAAGACTGCAGAAACGGAAGACCCAGAATCTGGGACGCCGGTATCGCTCCGCGCAGCTCAATAAGCGGCACCATGGAAATAAAGAAAATATAAAGATAATTTTTTAACATCACATACTCCAATCCTTTGACATATATTGTTTTAGAAATGCAAACAAAGCTTCCATTTCTTCCCTTGTTCCAATCGTAATCCGCAGATAATTTGAAATGCGCTTTGGTCCGGAAAAATGACGAACGTAAATGCCGGCTTCTTTTAATGCTTCAAACATTTCTTTTGCCGGATAATCAGGATGCGTCACAAATACAAAGTTAGCGGCAGAATCTGCAAATTCAAATCCCAGGCCGTGAAATTCTCCCTTTGCCCACTCCCTTGTTTCTATAATAGTTCTCCTGCACTGCTCAAAATATGCGCGATCACGTATCGCTTCCACACCTAGAGTAATTACCGTCTGATTCATCGTATAAGAATTAAACGAATATTTACAGTCATTGATATACCGTATCAGCTCCTGATTTCCCAATAAAAATCCAATCCGCATCCCCGCCATGGAACGCGATTTGCTAAACGTCTGAGCAATCAGCAGATGATCATATTTTTTTAACAAAGGCAGAGCGGACGCTCCCCCAAAATCAATATATGCTTCATCAACAATGACAATGACATCCGGATGGAGACAAATGATTTCTTCTACCTCATCCAGAGATTTCAATATGCCGGTAGGCGCATTTGGATTTGGAAACACAATCCCGCCGCATTCTTTCTGATAATCCTCTGCGCAAATGCAGAACTTTTCATCCAAAGGCTGCACCTCATACGGAATCCGAAACAAACCCGCCCAGACATCATAAAATGAATACGTAATATCCGGAAATAAAATTGGTTTGTCTGAATGAAAACAAGTCAGAAAAGCCATTGCCAGCACATCGTCCGAACCAACGCCCACAAACACCTGATCCGATTCTACTCCGTAAAATTCTGCGATTGCCTCTGTCAGAGCCGAAGCCGTCGGATCCGGATAACGGCGAAGCAAATCCACATCTGTTTTTTTCAGCGCTTCCAGAACTCCCGGCGCGGGAGGATAGGGATTCTCATTTGTATTTAATTTGATGATGCCGGTATTCTTTGGCTGTTCTCCCGGCACATAAGGAGTCACTTTCCGTATGTTTTTTTCCCATGCTTTCATAACCAGTTCCTTTAAGCCAGATGGTATTCTTCCGCCAGTTTCGCAAAAGCGTCCAGAGAGCGTATAATTTTTTCATTTGGAATGCAGTATGCAATCCTGACA
>CATOKN010000082.1 GCA_951800425.1 uncultured Lachnospiraceae bacterium | reverse complement strand
TGAAGATATACTTCTTTCCGGTAAATCGGCACTTCCTTGGGAGCCGTAATGCCAATTTTGATTTGATCTCCCCGAATCTCAAGTATGGTAACTTCGATATTGTTGTTCAGGACGAGGGATTCTCCTTTTCGTCTGGTTAATGCCAGCATAATTATTCACCCGCCTTCTCTTTTCCGTCTTTCATCAAATCATAAATCTTATGCCGGACTGCATAGTCGTCTTCCACAATCAACTGGCATCCTTTATTTGTATCCGTATTGATGATAATCGGCGCTTTCAAATTTACGGATATGTCTTCAATATCCCGTGGAACTCTTACCGTCACCAGAACATATGTGTTCTCCGCGTTCAGCTCTCCCAGGGCTTCCAACAGATCATTGTTTACCGTCGGATTATATTCCGGAATCAAATCCCCCGGTACGATAACCGGGATAGCGACGTCGCCGTCGTCCATAGACTGAAGCCACATAATCGGAGATTTTTCTTCCCGTTCCGAATCAAAAATCAGCGTAAAATGCTTCAGTCCCGGAAATCCGATGATTCCCCGTTCCATTTGAATAATCTTCTCATCTTCTATTTCAATTTCATCAAACAGTCTTGTCTTTGCCCTCATGTCTCATCCTCGCTTTAAATATAATCCAGCAGCGTCTGCTTTTCAATCTTGCTGGCTGATAAAAGCGATGCCTGGTATGCATTAAAAGCTGCCGTGTATTCAATAATAATGTCTGACAATTCCTTATCTTCGTTTGTCGATTTTAATTCATCCTGGGTAAGCTGCAGATTGCCGATTCTGGTTTCCGTCATCTCCAGCTGATCGCCTCTGGCGCCGACTTCCGTATAGGCCGTATTGACAGTCGCCATGTATTTGTCAAACTTGCCGTTCGCTTCTTCAAACAATGTCGTCAGATAACTGTCTGCATAATCCGCTTCTTTCTGAGCCGCGTCAATCCACTGCTGCATTTCTTCCTGGCAATCCGCGTATTTGGCTTCGCTTTTCATCGCTTTCAGACGGTCTACTTTGTCATGCGCGTCGATTGCGCTCTGAACCGCGTCAATCATCTCTACGACGTCCTGATAAATATTCATATCAAAGATTTCATCCGCCTGCAGATTAATCGTCATCGTCTGGTTTAAAGAAACCGTATAATTAATATCTTCATAAATCTTTTCGCCGGTGGTTTTGTCAAACTTCGTATATTCAATCGGATTCGCGGAATCGGTCACATCCGTGCAGTTATAGTAATATTCCGGACGAAGCTCCCCTTTGGAAAATCCGGTCTTGTTATAATCCACCTGAATCGTCGCCTGTTCGGATTTCACGCTCGCGGCAATATTTCTTCCAAACAAAACGTCGCCCGTATTCTTAATGATAATTACCTTGCCGGAGGGAACATTTTTCCCGCCCTCCTGCTGCTCCCATTCTTCTTCGCTTTCATACGCAACCCACTGGTATCTGGGAAGCTCGTATCCGTCTTTGTCTAACAAATGGAAATCCGTAATGTCTTCAATATTGTCATACGGTAGACGAACCCTGTCATAACTGTTTTTCGTAATAAAATTCTCATCCGAAATTTCCTGAAGCTTCGTTGGATCCGTTACATCCGCCGGACTTGCCGGCACTTCAACAGAACCGGTAAAATAATCGTGTTCTCCCATATCTTTATAGGATAACTTTTGAGTGATCTCATACGTACGGTCTTCATCTTCCATAAACGTAAGCTGAGATCCCGTTTTAAATCCTGTAAATATCGTACGGCCCGCATTGTCCGCGTTACCCTCGGAATAAAGCTGATCTTTTAAGCCCGTCAGGCTCTTCAATATCGCTTCTCTGTCCTCCGGCTTCAAATATTCGTTTGTTCCAGTTACGCACTGGGACTTTACGTCTGTCAAAATTTTATTCATATTATAGAGCGCCGTTTCCGTAGCTTCCAGCCAGGCTCTCGCATCCGGAATATTTTTTTCGTAATACTGCGTAATCTGGCTCAGCGTACTGCGAAGACGCAGGGCGCGGATTGCAATGACCGGATTTTCCGACGGACGCTGAATTTTTTTCTGAGAAGACATCTGCAGATTTAAGGAATTGACGTTAATTTTATTTCCATTAATATTGGCAGTCGTATTATTTATCATCATGTTATTTGTTATTCGCATATGATTCCCTCCTGTAGACGCGGATTTTAGATTCCGGTTCCATTGATCAATTTATCGTACAACTCTGACATACACTGAATCATCCGGGCCGCCAGATTATATGCATTCTGGAACTTCACAAGATCCAAAGCTTCTTCATCCTCGTCAACTCCTGAAATGGAAAGACGCTGATTTGTAATCGCATTGGAAATATCCGAATAGTTCTCCAGGAATATGTCGGATTCTCTGGAATCAATCGTAATATCCGAATAAATACATTCCAGAAAAGATCTTGCGCTTCCGCCGCGGAACATAACCACATCCTCCTGCAGCTTCAGCATGGCGTCCGTAATATCATGCGCGTCCTTATTGCCCTGTGCAATCTGATCCGCCGTCGTCGTGGCGAAAATTCCGGAATCCCGAAGACTGGCTTCGGCAACCGTAAAATTCAGCGCCGTCAGCTGATAATAGCTGTTCGACGTAGAAGTAATCACCGTTTTATTTGGATCCGTCACGCCGTCCGTATTGACGGAATGATCCGAAAAGTCATATTCCGTACCGTCGTATTTTTCCGCGACAAAGAAAGAACCCATCGGATTGCCGTACAAATCCGCTCCTCCATGCTGATACGCATTAAATCTCTCGCTGAAAGAACGTATAAATTCACTCATCTGGCTCATATAATATGGAATTCCCATGACGTCTATACTGTCGCCGATTTTGGCCTGTGAGCCGGCAATGTCTCCGGAGGACGTCGAGGTCAGCGTCTGATCCAGATGGAACGTATAAGAAGTAATATTTCCGTCCGCATCCAGCTCCGCTTCAAAGCTGTTGTAATGGTATTCTTTATTTTTTATTGTAATGACGCCTTTTTCCGCCATGGTCATCGATTCTACCGTCGTCATGGTCGAAGGCTTTATTTTAATGGTGGTAGCTCCTCCGCTGATTACCGTTCCCTGGAAATTTTCGCCGTTATTGCCGTCGCGGATTTCCATAAGAGCCTTTAAGGAACCGTCCATAGATTTCGCATTCATGTTGAAATTCATTCCGGTATCGCTCCAGACAATATTGTAAAGTCCTTCCACATCCGTCTGGTTCAGCTTGCTCTCCCGGGGAACGCAGGTCAGCTTTCTGTATTCAAACGTATTCACCAGCGTCTGTCCATCCAGTTTTACGACATAATTGGTGCCGCCTAAATACATATCCGGATAATTGCTGTTGGTTACCGGCGTTTCTTCCACGGTAACCGGTACAATTTCGGAAAGCTCGTCGATGATTAAAGCTCTCTGATCTCTCAGTTCATTGGCTATGCCGCCCTGCAGCTCTATGGAATTGATTTGTTTTGTCAGCGCCGCAATTTTTTCCGAGCTGGAATTGATGCTGTCTACCAGAGACTTGATTTCATTGTTGCAGTCCTTTTGCAGCTTGGTCAGTCCATTGGATACATTGTGAAAATAAGAAGTAAAAATCTTTGCGGAACTGATAAAATTCTTGCGTCTGTTGGCGTCTCCGTCGTCGCTGGAAAACGCGTTCAACTGATTGAACATGTCGTCGAACGTCGTATTAAATCCAGGATTCGCCGCGCCGTCGTCCACAAAATAACTTTCAATCTGCTGCAGATAAGTCAGTTTCGTCTGAAAACGGCCCACCGCAGACTGATTGTTCCAGTATTTCGTATCGTAGTAAGAGCTTCTCAAAGCCGTGATGGAAGTCGTCGTAACGCCGCTTCCGGTCGTGCCGTATTTCTGGTAAACCCGAAGCCCCTGGGCGGCCTCGCGGTTTGCGACCTGCTTGGAATACCCCTTTGTCTGTACGTTTGATATGTTATTTCCCGTCGTATTGATTGCCGCCTGAAAAGCGTTTACGGCGGATGATGCTATTGTTAACCCAAAAAATGTCGATGGCATATCCGGTCACCTCTCTCATTAGCCTAATTTGTATATAATCGTCTCCAGCATTTCATCTATTACATTGATAAAACGGCTCGAAGCATTGTAAGCATTCTGGAACTTAATCATATTCGTCAGTTCTTCGTCGGAAGAAACGCCGATTACCTGCTGCCTTGCATTGTCCGTCGATAAAGCGGTTCCCTCCAGGCCGCTGGCCGTAGAACCGAATACGTTTCCAAGCGTCGTCAGCTCGCCCGTCATTTTTGCATAAAATTCGCTGAATGTACAGGGCGTCGTATCATGGGGGCTTAAGAACATAATGTCTTTCTCCCAAAGCGCCGCCAAATCATCCGCAAGCTTCTGATGCGCGACCGGAAGCTCTCCTTCTCTTCCGTTCTGCAAATATACCGGAAGCTTTGATTCGCTTTCCAAAAGCGCCGGATTGACATGAATGCTTCCTATTGTATACTGCTTTGCAGTATCTTTCGGATCTTCTTCATTGTATACATAATAGGTCTTGCCGTCGTCCCCCAATACTTTCGTATAACGGGAACATCCCGTCCGCACGAAAAGCTCCTGCGGCGGAAGCGCTTCGTCCGCGCCGACATAGCAGTTTTCCGTATCCAGTATCCGCGTTCCCGCGGCAAAAGATACGGTGTTGCCATTTTCATCCGTTCCTGTAATGGCGGTTTGAGACGCAATGTTTGGCACAAACAAATCATTGATGGATGTTACAAGCGTATGTACCAGCATATCCAGTTCCGCTTCTACGTTCATCATAACGGAATTTCCAAGCGTCTTGTCATACTGGCTCATGGACACGCCCTTTAAATCCGTATAATTTGCATATTTATCTCCGCGCCCCAGTATCAGGGCTTTCAAAGAACCAATGTCATTCTTATTGGCAGTGGAAATCTCCGCCGTCGTATCGTATACTTTATAATATTCCCCTTTTTCCATATTGGATAAGTGCGTCCAGTACGGGGTAATAAAGCCGGTTACGTCATCCACCTGTTTGCCAATGCCGTATACGCGCGTTTCATCTATAAAAGATACGCCCTCGAAATTAACTTTTACAACTCCGTTCCCCAGCTCTTTGTAGGTGATGTCTCCATACAGAGCCAGTTCATCCAGAAGCAAATCTCTCTGATCTCTGAGATCCATGGCCGTCTCAAGGCCGCCGGACTCAATCCGCATAATATCAAGGTTCAGAATGCGAATCTTTTCACCTATGTCATTGATCTCATCTATTGCGTCGGAAATCTGATGATTCATATTTAACTGATAGGTTTTCAGGCTGTCGTAAACGGCTTTTGATCTGGTTACAAACAAGTCAGCCGTCTGAATAATCAGATTCTGGCTGGTCCTGTTCGACGGATCTTTCGCAAACTCCTGAAACGCAACCCACAGACTGGACTCTCCGGAATCTAAAACCTCCTGAAATGCCGTTCCCTGCAATTCCTGAAACAGCGTCTCCGCTTCCATAATCGTCTCATACGTAGTAGAATAAAACCCCAGACGGCCTGACTGCGTCCGGAATGTCTTATCTAAAAAGATGTCTCTTGCGTGTATCACGTCGCCGATCGCCACGCCGAAACCTGACTGCGACGGGCCGATTGCCGCCGTCGTTTTATAGGTATCATAATGTCTGTCTTCCTGTAAAACCCGCTCCCGCACATAGCCTTTCGTATCTACGTTCGCGAAGTTATTCGCCGTAGCGTTTAAGGCATTCTGGCTCGTCTTTAAACCGGATCCTCCAATAAACAAACTTCCCATTGAATTGGCCATAATTCATCCTCCCTGTCAACCTTACTGTTTTGCATCAAACCCGCTGCCGCCCAGCAAATCCCCCGTATTGCAGGCATCCCTGTTGTAATTCGCCGTCTCCGGCGCCTGCCGCATACTTTTAAACAAGGTGAGATCGAATTCTACCATTTCAAGCGCCTGATTTAACAGCTCTTCATTCCGCCTGTTCCATTCCTGCATCTGATTTCCCGTCGTCAGAATTTTCGCACGGACTTCAGACAGGCGTTCCTGCTCTTTTGGCTGCTGCTCAAGATAACCGACAAGCTTCGTAATGGTCATCTCCTCAAAATTTTTCCCCAGCACGTCTGACATATCTTTCAATACAGCGTCACGGCGAATGCCCAGATTCCTGAGAACGCCGGAGACCAACTGCTCCTGCTCCGTCACTTTCTCCAATCCGTCTACATCCGCCGAAATAATCGCCTGTTTTTTATCCTTTGCTAATTCTACAAGCCTTTCGTACTGGGCATTTTCTTCTTCTAAAACTTTTACAAGATTATCCATTAAACTGGCCACTGGTTTTCCTCACTTTTCGCACTTATTTCTGCAGAGCATTATATTTCTCTAACAGCTTGCTGGCAAAATCTTTGGGATCCACTTTGTAACTCCCCGACTCGACTCTTGTTTTCAGTTGAGCGACTTTATCTTCCCTGATTCCCGAAGCTTCTGCTACTGCCTGTTTTGCAATCTGATAATCATAGCCAGCCCGTGAGATGGTCAACTCATCGCGTCCGGCAGCAATATCATTTAATTTCTGCGTCTTTCCCAGTTTATTGCCCTGATATATCTGCGCTACCTGGTTGTATGTCTCTATACGCATGACAACATCTCCTTTCTTCCCTGAAATATAGTATAAATGAACTATTTTAGTTTCGCTCTTACACTATTTATCGGTAGTTTCTTCATTTTCCTTAGCGAAAATGCAAATTTTAGAAATAAAATTTTCATGAAACGCTTTACGCGGCCTTTTCCAAAAAAGACATCCCCGAAAGCTATTTTGATAAACAGCTTCCGGGGATGCTTCGTCTTACTCTTTATTTCGTAACTTTAAGCTTTTTATTTCCGCTCTTCTTTCTTAACTGCTTCTGGAATGTCTGACGTTTTTTCGCTTTCATCTTCTTAATCTTAATTTTCAGCTTCGAAGACGTACCCTTAAACGCCTGTTTTCCAATTGTAATGCTTGCGCCTTTTATCGTAACTGTCTTTAATTTCTTACAGCCCATAAACGCTTTGTTGCCAATCGACTTGACGTTAGCCGGAATAACGATTGACGTGATTTTCTTGTAATTCTTAAATGCATTTGCTTTAATGCCGACAACTGTATATTTCTGGTTATTGATGGTAACCGTCGTCGGAATTTTTACTTTTTTCTTATTTACGCTCAGGCCTCTGTTAATCAGGACTGTTTTTGCTTTCGCGTCAACGATTTCATACCGGATACTGTCCGCAAGATCTTTTGTCTCGCCCGGCTTCAGTTCCGCAGCCGGAGGATTGCTGCCGCCTGCCGGAGGATTGCCGCCTGTCGGAGGCTTCTGGCCGTCCGGCTGCCATTTTGCATAAAGCGTGATGTCTTCCTGCAGTTCTGTTTTGAAATCATATGCTTTCGTACATGCCGCATCCGTAAACCATCCTGCAAACTGATAACCTGCCCGCGTCGGATCTTTCGGACGCGCTACAGCCGTTCCAATATCAACGCTTATGTCGCCGATTGCCGTGCCGCCGTTCACAACAAATTTCACAACGCATTTGCCGCTTGTATTTACAGTTACCGTCGCCTGATCCTTAATTTCTGCATTGTCCTGCGCAATTACAGTGATGACTGTCGTACCT